>JAYVKA010000145.1:0-16945 GCA_043768885.1 Planctomycetota bacterium | reverse complement strand
GTAAAGGCAAGTCTGGCAGCGGCAGGGGTAAATCCGGCAGCGGCAAGGGCAAGTCTGGATCAGGTAAAGGCAAGTCTGGCAGCGGCAGGGGTAAATCCGGCAGCGGCAAGGGCAAGTCTGGATCAGGTAAAGGCAAGTCTGGTGGCGGCAAGCGCAAATAAGATTGTCATTACCCTGCGGTCAAATTTTTCCGGCGCATTTCGATTTGCAGCCTGAATTGACTTGCGGGAGAATCAATAAAGTGCCCGGGTGATTGGCCAAAACTTCGGCGGATCACCCGGCACATTTTCGAATCTGCTTTATTCTTTCCCAAAGTTATTGTTTCGGAGTTTCGCGTCGATGTCCAAACCAGCTGAATTGTGCGAGATGGAGTCTGTTGCGAAGGACAAAGGATGTTCGCGATGCGAGCGCGACTCCAACAACGGCGAAGCTTTTCGTTGTTACAGCAATACATTCAAATTCAATGTCGATATCGCCCGCAAATTCGTGGAAGACGGCCGTGAAAAAGTGCTGCTCGATTCCGATGACGTGGAGTACTCCATTGATCGCGCGGAGATCAATGAAGGACACGTACCACATGTTGATCCTTCCATCCCCGGAATCATCACCCACGTTTTTTTCCCAGCCGAAGACGGGCGGGTGGTTCATGCCCACCGGCTGATCGACGGGCACCATCGGGCAGTCCGATGCCAGCAGCTTGGAATTCCGTTTTATGCATTTGTTTTGACTGAAAAAGAAAGCGTTGCGATTTTGGAGAGATGTCCTGAAGGTGCCAAGCCGGCGGAATTCGTCGATAGCTTTTAGAGCCAGACTCAGTTTTTCAGGCGGGGGGACACAACCTGGATCCCCAACGCAGCCTGGCCGGAAACCCGGCGGAATTGAGTGGCATACAATCCGGCCATTTGCAGCAGTGAATGATGTCCATCGTTGACGAAATCCCGCCGCAACGCTCGCCGCACCTCGTGCTGTCGCCGAAGGACCAGAACGGCGGGCACATCATTCGCGACAACCGAAAACGCAAATATCTTCGAATGGGCGCGGCCGAGTCGTTCTTGCTGGACACGCTGGACGGCAAACGAACCTATGGCGAAATTGCCGAGTCATTCCAGCGGCAATTCAATGAACCGATAAGCTGTGACGAGATCCAGGAGTTTGTAGCTCTGGCGAAAAAGGAAGGCTTGTTGGGGAACCGCAAGTTGCGAAAACCAGGCTCCGGCTTGTCGCCCAAAAGAATCTACCGCCGTACCGTCCGGAGAATCAAAAAGCAAAGCCCGCTTTATTTTCGCGTCAAACTCGTGGACCCGAATTCGATGCTGGATTGGCTGGAGCCGCGAACGAAGTTCCTGTTTTCGACATGGCTGGCAGTGTTGGCGATGTTTGGGGCTGCGTTCGCCATATTCCTGACGTGGACGTTTCGGGCGGAATTGTTGGAAACGATTACTTCACAGTTCGGTATTAAAACGATTTTCGCGTTTTGGCTGACAACGGTTGTCGTGACGGTCCTGCATGAATTCGGACATGGGCTGGCCTGCAAAAAATATGGCGGCGATGTCCATGAGATGGGAGCGCTGTGGATTTTTTTCACTCCCTGTCTTTATTGCAACGTCTCCGATGCGTGGATGATTCCCGGTCGTTGGCGACGATTGATGATCAGCATGGCCGGGACTTACGTCGATCTGTTGATTTGGATCATCGCGGTTTTTGCCTGGCGGCTGGCGGATCCAGGGACGGTCGTAAACTTTGTTGCCTGGATCGTGATCAGCAGTTGCGGGGTCCGTTTGGCTTTCAATTTGAATCCGTTGATGCGACTGGACGGGTATTACGCGTTGGGAGATTTGCTGGCCCAGCCCAATTTGCGTGTGCGGGCCCGTGACCGGATGATGGAGTTTGGAAGATCGATCCTGTGGGGAGCCCCCTGGCCCAAGCCAATCCCTGATGGCAAATTGCTGCTAACCTACGGCATGGCCAGCTGGGGATTTGCGGTCGGTCTGTTGGGCCTGATGAGTTTTCAGTTGTCCACTTGGCTGGGGCAATTCATCGGCCTGGGCGGAATTGTGGTGGCCGTTTCGTTTTTTGTTTTGGTTACCAAGAGCCTGTTTCGGGGAAGTCTGGGCAAGGAGTTTCAACAGATGTATCGGAAACGGATCGGCAGGGTTCTGATTTTAGGAGCCATCGTCGCTGCCGCCATGTTCATTCCCGTAAGCGACCAGGCTGGGGGTGAGTTCCTGATCAAGCCTGTGGTGCACTGGGAAGTCTGTTCGCCGGTCGCCGGGTTTTTGCGAGAAGTGCACACCGCAGAGGGAAAGGACGTTTCCCCGGACACGATCGTCGCAACGATTGAAGTGCCAGAGCTGTCCAACCAGATTTCCCGGAAACAGGCCGAGATCACGGAAGCGAAAGCCGAGCTCCGACGCCTCACGACGGGTGCCCGGCCCGAGGACATTCATGAGCAAAAGGAAAAAATCAATCGTGCGATTGCCTGGCGGGATTTGGGAAAGGCGACTTTGGAGAAAACCAAATTGGCGTTCGAGCAGGAGCTAAACACACTTGAGTTCCGCATCGACCAGGCCCGCACTGAACATGAGTATCGCAAGGCGAGTTATGAACAGGCAAAATTGTTGCATGAGAAAGGCGGACTGGCGGAACAGCAATTGCTTTCCCAAAAACGCCTGGTTGATGATTCCGCTTCGCAATTGCAGGTTGCCGAATCCATGAAACGAACTCGCGATGCCGAAGGTGTTCTGGACGCCGATACTGAACTTGCCAGACGCGAAAAGGAATTGGCGGATGAACGAGCCAGGTTGACGTTGCTTGAGGCAGGAAGCCGGGTGGAGGACATCGAGGCCGAGCAAGCGCGACTGAACCGGCTGGAAGAAGAAATGCGAATCCTGCGCGAACAGGAATCGAAACAGTCGATCATCTGTCCGGTTGCAGGCACGGTTGTCTCCGCTCGTCTAAACGATCGAATCGGCCAGTATTTTGAACGGGGAGCAGTCCTGTTTGTCGTAGAAGACCTGAACCGTCTGGAAGCCGAAGTTTCGGTCCCCGAACAGCATGTCCAATCAGTTGTGCCTGGCCAAACGATTATGCTTAAACCCCGATTATTGCCCAACCATACGCTGGACGGCACCGTGTTGCGGATCGCGCCATCGGTTCAGACCAACCAGTTGAGTCGTGGAACGACCGTTACCGTCTACTGCCGGTTCGAAAATGAAGACGGACTGTTGCGGGCTGGAATGACCGGATACGGACGTATTCACCAGGGAGACACGAACCTGGGCCAATGGATCTACAGCCGCGGAATGAGGACGCTACGAACCGAGTTCTGGTGGTAGGCCAGGCAACATGTTGCGATCGGATCAGCATTGCAAAGGGCACCGAAAATCTATCTTGAATAAACTGGTGATTGCATCTCACGTTCAATTTCTTCAATTACGCTGAAGTAGGTTCCGCTGTTTTGCAGCGTTGTGGAAGCTGATGGAGCAATCGTTTTCTGCTCCGGCGTTTCAATCCTGTTCACCGGCATCGAGAATTGCGATCGCGATGCACTTCCTGGCAGCGAATGCGTCAGCGGGTAACGAGACGGATGTTGCGGCCGCGACTCGAAAGTATGTTGCTGAGATTGGTACGGTTGACGGAGAACAGGTTGTTCGATTCTTGAATCCGGTACAGCAATCGGTTCGGGCCGATTCGAAATGGGAAGATTTCGCAGATTATCCACCTGGGCATCGACCGCATTGGAAATTGCCAAAGCCGAACTTACGTTGTCCTTTGATGCCGGCGAATTCTGCAGCACTTCGAGAGATTGGCCTTCGACTGGCAATCGACCGCCTTGTCGACACGGATCGCCTGCGAAATGGACGCCGAAGAAATCGAGCAGCGTTCCCTTGATCTGTTCGATTCGGGAAAGTTCTATGTTGTACTCGGCCAGCAACTCCGCCATCTCCGAAGCCGCACGCGTCTTGAACCGAATTGCGTCCAGATAGTCGTTCAGGTTTTCGAGCAACCAGTTTTGCCCACCGTCGTTGGGATTCGGATTTTGGTAACGCAGCCTCGCACCCTGGACCCATTCTTCCGCAACCGCCAATCGCTTCTCTGCTTCTTCGAACTGGCGATAGGCATAGTCCAGTCGTTGCCGCGAACTGACCAGGTCGTGATAGACCGAAAAGACCTGCTGTTGCAACAACTCGGAATCCTTTAGCAGTTTTCGGTCGGCCGCAAACACTCCGGCATGCGCCGCACGACGACCCAGTGGCACCGAGAGGTTCGCACCAAACTGCCAATCGCGAAAATCGGCAGTCGCCAACTGGTCAAGTGCATCGCCAAGGTTCTCTCCGATCCCGTTCATTCGATACAGGCCGTTGATGTCCAGGTTCGGCTTTAACTGGTTTTCTGCCACGGTAAGTTCCAGCTGACGGATGCGGACGTTTAGGCGTTGCTGGACGATGTCCGGTTGGCTTTGCATCGCCTGTTGCAAAAGCTCTTCGGCCGATTGGGACATCGTAACGCTGGTTGGTTTTGTTGCCGGAACGAGTTTCCATTTCAGATCAGGGGGCATGCCGATCAGATTTCGCAGGCGAAGTTCCTGGGCGACCCCTTCCGATTCCAGCCGCAACCGGCTCTTGCGAAAATCATGCAGTTGAGCGTAGGCTTTGGCGACATCAGCCTTTACGACCCAGCCCGCCGCCAGCGCCTCTTCCTGCAACCGCACGATTTCCTCGAACAGCGGAATCACTTCGTCGATTGCCGAGATCGCAGCCCGGGCCGAATACAGGTCCCAGTATGCGGTGATAATTCCGCGAACCGATTCCATCATCGTTTTCTTGAAGTCCCAGGTGGACTGGTCAATTCCGATTTGGGTAATCTGCAGCGGGATCAGGTTAATTCGCCGCCCTGCCCCGCGCAACAGCGGCTGGGTTACGGACAACTGGATGTTGGTGTTGCGAATCGGATTGAACCCGCCGCCGGACGGATTGGCTACGAAAAAGTATCCAGGGTCGGGATTGTAGGCAAGACTTGCCTGACCGCCCGTTACCATTGGTTTGCGAAGTCCAAAGTTGAGTGCCGCCTCGTCGCGGCTGAGCGGTTGAGCCAGTCCAGGCCCGAAGAACGCATTCGGTGGCCGTTTCAGATCGCGGCCATAGATCGATGCTTCGAGAGTCGCATCGAACGCAGCCAGCGCTGCCCCTTCTCGCGCCTCGGCCGTTTCGATGTCGTAGAACGTCGAGCTGCTGGATTGAACTGAATCTCCATCGGTCACGCGAACGATTCTGGAATTGGCCAATCCCAGCTGAATCGCTTCCAGCAGTTTGATTTCCGCTGAACCGTTCTTGACCCGCGGCTCCAGCATCGCCCGCCCGACCGAAGACGCAGTCTCGATTTCAATTGGAACTGCACCTTGTCGGTGCGCGACCAATTCCGACGACAGCGCCGAAGCGTCATGCGTCAACCGCATGTCCCGTTGGTGTTGCACATTGTCCATGGTCACGCACCCGGCCAGCAATGAAGCGGTCAGAGCAGACAGGGTAATGAATCGATGCATCCTGAGATTTCCGCTAGCCGAATCCGGGGTTGAACCCCGCCCCGCGATCCGCAGGAAACCGGATCATACTTGGGAAAGGCCCCTAATCATCATCGATCCAACTGGCAGTCAGGATGGAATATTTCTTTCCCCGCACATTTCAATTGCCTTGTCTGGCCAAAATCGCCAAAACTCCCATTCCATTTTCGTATGCTGAATCACCAAATCTCAATCGGCGGCGAATCAAAATTCACCGATCGCCCTGCCGTCGTCGCGGTCTCCCAGAGCTCGCCAAATCTGCAAATCAATGCCTGACGTGAACGCGTGAACTGAACCACCGACCATGACCGCCTGCACAAGTTGACCGGAGTGGTAACAGCGGCTGGTCAGCACTGCGTAGGCAGGTCGGTTTGGATGCATGAGAGCT
Organism: Planctomycetota bacterium; assembly: GCA_043768885.1. Classification (GTDB taxonomy): domain Bacteria; phylum Planctomycetota; class Planctomycetia; order Pirellulales; family Pirellulaceae; genus BJ22. Next base: position 10,997 of record JAYVKA010000145.1, on the reverse strand, counting down.
TTCGACTTGAGTCAGCAAATCGATGTCATCGACCACTCCGCTGTCCGTGAGGGAGCCACTGTGTTTGGCGGTAGCGTCACAATGAAACCCGACTGGTGTCCACGGGAATCAGTCCACTCTGTATGTCCGATTGCGCCACGAAAAGATCCGCTCGAGGCAATCGCCGAAACGCCCAGCGGGCTCGATGGAGCGGGATCATTCAGGCTGGTCGGCGAAGACGAATTGCGGACGTATGGCTGGTAAGCCTTGACTTCGGCGAACGCCAATGTGTTGGTCATGCCATCGACCATGTCGATCATGTCGGCCGTTTGCAAATAGTGATTGACCGCGATCGAACCATCACCGCTATTTGACATTCCGGAACCCTGGCGCTTTCCAGCTGGGTGCCGGGCTCTCTGTGGTTCGGTTGTGCAATGCAAGACGGTGACCGTCTTCGGGTAAATCAAGATAGCAGCGCCATCGAACTCATGCCGCGCGGCGGAGGAAGTTCGTTTGTGCCAGTGGGGTGACTGGTCGAGCCTCGTTGTGGTATCCGGCAAACCAGTTGCAGTACCGGTTGACGCCGTCTTCCATGTCGATGGTTGGATTGTAGCCGAGCAGGCGTCTGGCTTTGGAGATGTCGGCAAAGGTTGTTGTCATCGCTGTCGAGGGAGCGATTGCCGGAACAAGATTAACGCGGTCGCCGACGGTTGACTCCATGACTTCGATGAATCGCGAGAGGGACTGGGGCTGTCCACGTCCCAGATTCAAACTTTGAAATCCCAGCGGATTGTCCGTGGCGGCGACGACGCCCTGGGCAATGTCTTCGACGAATGTCCAGTCGCCCAACATCGGGCCTCCGTAACAAGGGAACCGGGTAACCGAAGTAGATGCTCTCGGCCAGTTTGGCCGGCATCATGTCGGGGCGACCAAAGTTCAATTGCTAATGCTGGTTATAAGTATAGCCGATCTGTTCGACGGCCCGTTTGCTGGCGGCATAGGGTTGAGGTGGACTGGTACAGGGGTCGGTCTCGGTAAACGGTACTGTTTCGGTGTGACCTTAGACCGACGATGCCCGCCAGGTGTGGATCAACGAGTTGGGATCGGGTTGATTCAATGGGTAATCCTCTAGTCGAGCCGTTTGTTGTTGGTTGGAATCCGGGCCGTATTCTCCCGCAGTCTGACGGCTCGAGCCGAATAGAGCTTTTTTTGTCCAGGCTGCGGCGTCAGCTCAACGACTCCGGCAAAATTTCTGGCCAGTGATTTTGCGTTGTCCCCGGATGTTACCAGGATGGTCTTGGGATGATCAGTCAGAAACTGGGCGGCCAAAACATAGTCGTCGTTATCGATGCTGACCGGTTTTTCGTCAGGGTCCAGGGAAAACGAACTGCCGTCCGCTGCGACGCCGTAATAAAGTATCGGAGAGTCTTCGAATCCATGTTCATGTGACTTTGTGGCAACGTCGCCATGCACTGATTTGTATTCCGCCAGTCCGGGCAGCAAAAAACCTGCACCTGTCGCAGCAAAAATGACGGCGACGCCGATGGCCCCCACCCACGAAATTGCAGGACGCACATTTTGACTGCGGGCAAACCAAAGCAGGGGAGCAACTGCGGCCAGAATCAGGCCCAGCGTTGCGACATGCCAGCCTTCGATCGAGCGAAACACAAACAGACAGACAACCAGAATTACTCCCATCATGATGGCGGAAGATGTCGCAATTCGTTCCGGGATTTTTGCCAGTTGCAGTTCAGAATTGCTTTGCGAACGATGCTTGATTGCAAGATCAACGCTCCGGCCCAACACCAGGCACAACATCGGAATTGCAGGAAGGATGTAGGTTGGCAGCTTGGCATCAGAAATCGAAAAGAAAATCAACGGCCACAATCCGGCAAGCAGGATGGCGGGAAATGATGAACCAAATTCCTGCCGTTCATGCCGACTTCCGAACAAAACGCTCTTCGCCAGTATGGGCAACAGAAAACAGGCCGGATACATCAACAGGATCAACACAGGACCGTAATACCAAAATGGCTCTCGATGATTGAATGCATCGGAAAACCGGACGACGTTATGTTTCCAGAAAAAGTAAACCAGGAAATCGGGGTGAACAATTCCAGTCGCGAGGAACCATGGACCGGTTATCAGGAACGCAGGAATGCCTGGCCACAACCAGAATGCCTTTTTTCGCCAAAATGTGCTCCCCTGCAACCAGCCCTGCAACAGGATGGGTGGGAGTGCGAGCACAAGAATCACTGGGCCTTTCGTAAGCATCCCCAGCCCGCAGGCGATTCCAGCCAGTAACAGCCAGCGCGGCCGCAGATGGTCGTCCCGTACGCCCAGCAGGGTCGCCAGTCCCATCAGCGTCGAAAACAGGATCAACGAGGCGTCCATCGTGACATATCGGCCGATTGTTACGAATCCGGTGCACATCAACAAGATTGAAGCACTGATTAAGCCGGTCTGAAATCCGAACAAGCGGCTTCCAAGACTCAACACAGTCACCAACGTCAGGAAACCGCAAACCGCGCAGGGTAAACGCGTCGCAATTTCGCTGGCTCCGAAAACCGAGTAGGCCGTTGCCGTCATCCAGGCTTGCAGCGGTGGTTTGTCCCAATAGTGTTCGTTGTCCAGCGTCAGGGCGAGCCAATCCCCGGACTCCAGAATGTTCAAGGCCAGTTGCGCGTTCCTGGTTTCATCGGGCTCGAACAGCGGATACCCCAGACTTGTGAACAGGACACCAAGTGCAGCCGCCAACAGAAGGGATGTCGCAACCAGTGTTTGGCGTGCGCTCCACGGATTCAATTGCCTTTTTGATTGCACAGGCGAAAGGAAATCACCGGAATCTGGAAAAGCAATTTGTTGCCACCAAAACCGGGACGCGGAAGAAAATTCCCGAAGTGCCGATCGAACGGTCACTTGCGGACCTTTTGAAGCTGGCGACCCAATCCGTGTTTCGGTTACTTGGGTGCCAATGGTGCGACAACCGGCGATCAATTGATCAATGGTTGTGCAGCCAATTCCCATATCGTGCAGTTGTTCCAAGGTCTTTCCCGGCAGAACCATTCCACCACAATTTAGTTCGTGTTTGCCAGTACCCAGGATCAAACGCTGAATGGTTCGCGTGATGATCGAAACCATGCGTGCCCAAATCGTGACTGGATTCGATGCCGGTTGAAACCAGGAAAGGGCTTCATCGTTTCGGATGTTCTGGGCAAGCATCGGCCGAACGGACTCGTTCAGGATTGTCGTCGCGCCAATAATCGCGACTCGTTCAGATGATTTTGCCATGCCGGAAAGGCAACTTGGCAAGTCGTTCGAACAGACTGCAATCGCGGTGGGAGAAACTTCGTCGATTCGAATGACGGCTGATTCGGGGCCCGCAATGCAAACTCGGTCAGCAGGAATCCTGGTCTCGGCCATCCATCCGATATTATCCCGGATATAGTTGCTTGCCAGTTCCGAACCATCCGTGACGAAGACGATTGTCAGATTGGGCGAAGAAGCAATCCCTGGAACGGAACAGGATAATTCCGGCGACGGTGCGTCCATTCTTGCTCGTGCGGGCTGGAAATTTCGAAAGTGGTTGTTGAACAGATTAGCAAACTGGATGCTGGCAACTCAACATCATCGGAACGTGCAGGCTGGAATGGGAACGGGATTCGCTAGCAATTCGGGATGAGGCCTGCCGGAAGCAAGTCGTTTCGATATCAAAAACGCGAGAATGCCGATTGAAGCTCCGGCAAGAACATCGGACGGAAAATGGGCCCGGGTCATTACTCTTTCGATGGCGGTAATTGCGGCGAGTGAATAGAAAAACAACCGCCCCCGGGGATACAGACATCCCAAAACCAGTGCCAGGGCAACTGCGGTCGCCGTATGTCCGGACGGGAAAGACTGATAGCTGTTCGTCAACAGAGCGTCTCCAAAGGAATCAGGTTTCAGCTTTTGCAGGGCCAAAGCAATCGGCCTGGGTCGTTGAATGGACACTTTGACAACGGTCGCCAAAACTCCGGCAATCACCGGGGATAGAATGGTCTGAATAGTGAGCCGCCAATCCAGGCGATCCAGAACCAGGACGAGAACAAATGCCAACAGCACGCCCGTTCCGTGTCCGAAAATCGCCAGGTTCTCCAGCAACTCGCGGGCGTCGCCTGGAAGTGCCGCGAACAGAGATAGGAGGGAAGACTGCCCATCAAACCAGAAGAGGCTGGCCAATGACAACAATCCGCCTGCCACCATGGCTGTAAGCAATTGCCAATTCCGCGGAGACCGTTGCGTCATACACACCTGCCCTGCAAGTCATTCCCTGTCTTGTTCCAGGCAAATGTTCGCAGATTGCTTGCGGTGGGAATACGTCAGTATTTGATCAAGCCGAATTTCTAATCGTGTTCTTATGTTTCTCTCATCATCTTCTCATTGAGCAGCGGTATCGTTGGTGTGTTGTTTGTTTTTGAACACCACTTTATGGAGAGAAGCAGATGTCAAGATTTCTTGTGGCAATGATTTGTGGATTGGGACTGGGAACTACCGCGTTATTTCAATCAGCCGCACCGGAAAAACCGGCGTTGCTGACCAGCATCAATCCGGTGCAGGATCAAGATGAAGACGATGAGATGGACGAGCAGGATGAAGGTGACGAAAAAGGCGAACAGGACGAAGGAGAAGAGAAAGGCGAGGGGACGGCATTGGATGAAAAGGATGTGCCCAAGGCAGTGAAGAAGGCCGCCGCGAAACTGGCTGGCAAAGACCAGAAGCTGTCTTTTTCGAAAGAAGAGGAATGGGGAGCGACCGTTTATTCCACAAAATGGGCGGTGGGAAAGATCGGTCACGAAGTGGTTCTTGCGGCCGATGGATCGTTAATTGAAACTGAGAACGAAATCGGATTGGATGATTTGCCGGCAGCCGTTCAGAAACAGATCGCAAAGATGTTTCCCAAGGGAGCCGAGCTGAAGATCGAACGGAAAGTCATCACCGTCTACGAAGTCGAAACGATGATCGATGGCAAGGAAAAGATGACTCTGTTCGCCGCTACCGGAGCACCAGTCGAAGTGGATGCCGACGACGAACAGGCTGAAGATGCCGATGGTGATGACGAAGATGAGGAAGGCGAAGCCGATGACGACGGCGACGGGAAGAAAAACAAAGGAGACGATGACGATGACGACGACGAAGAAAAAGAAAAGGCAGGCAAAAAAGGGAAAGTCGGCAAGGACGATGACGACGATGGCCAAATCTGATTCTGGCCAACGGTTCGCAGGGCCAATTCGTTGTATGGACAGGATTCCCGCCCCCTAACCGGCGTTTTTGCAATGCGAATACTTGTTGTCGAAGACTATGAACCGATTCGCACATCGATTGTGCAAGGTCTGCAGGAAGCGGACTTTGCCGTCGATGCGGCGGACAACGGCACCGACGGAAAATGGATGGCCGGTTGCAATGACTACGATGTCATTGTGCTCGACCTGATGTTGCCCGGAATTGGTGGCCTGGAATTATTGCGGGCAATTCGAAAGTCAGGCCGTGACGTTTGCGTTTTGATTCTTACGGCCCGGGACCTGGTCGAAGACCGGGTGGCAGGCCTGAATGCCGGCGCGGATGACTATCTCATCAAGCCATTCGCGTTCGAGGAACTGCTGGCCAGAATCAGAACGCTCGTTCGCCGACGTTATGGAAACCGGAGCCCCTTGATTGAAATCGCCGACTTGAGCATCGATACGGCGAAACAGACAGTTTTCCGCAACGGACAGCAGATCGATTTGACCGCCCGCGAATATTCCCTGCTGGAGTACATGGCGATGCGGGCCGGAGAAGTTGTGTCGCGAACAGAAATCTGGGAGCACGTTTACGATTTTCCCGATGACTCGCAAAGCAATGTCGTTGATGTTTATGTCGGGTATCTTCGAAAGAAACTGGAGAGCCCTGAGCTTCCGCAATTGATTCATACCCGTCGCGGCCGGGGATACGTTTTGGGCGAGGCCGAATGATGGGCTCTCTTCAAACCCGACTGGCAATCTGGATCAGCCTCTGCATGGCTGTGATTGTGATTTTTTCCGGGTTCCTGATTTGGTATCTGTTGCGAAACGAACTGGTGGAAGAGTTTGACCGGTCACTTCGGGGAACAACCGAAACCCTGGCCGGGCTGATCGAGTTCGATGGAAATGTGATCGTGTCCGAGATGACGGAGATTGACCTGCCTCGATTTAGCCGAACAGAGAATCCGGACTACTATCAAATTCTGGACGCCAACGGTGATTCGATTGAACAATCCAGGCGGCTTGCGGGTAACACGCTCGGTTTTCGTCAGAAAGTTGCGAATGACCGGGTGGTTTTTGAGAATTCAACTTTACCCGGTGAGCGATTAGGTCGTACCGCGATACTGCGGTTTGTGCCCCGGACGGATCCGAATTCGGATGAGGATGTCGCTAAAGAGGAAGAAGTCGACGAGGAAATTACGGATGAAAAGTCCGGAATCGTTGGCGCGGTCACATTACTGGTTGCCCGCGACCGTACGGAACTGGATTCGACACTGAACCAATTCGCGAGACTGATTGGCCTGGTCGGAATACTGACGATCGTTGTCGTGCCCTTGTGTTCCGTAATGGTCTCGCGATGGGGACTGGCTCCATTGAACAGGACGGCTGCGAATCTGGAACAAATTGACATCGGTTCGTTGCATTCCAAATTGGCGACGGAAGGTACGCCGCGCGAAATCCAGTCATTGGTTGTGGCCCTGAACCGGATGCTGGAGCGATTGCAGGCGGGATACCAGCGGGAAAAAGAGTTTTCGGGCAATGTGGCCCATGAACTTCGAACGCCTATCGCGGGCCTCAAAAGTACTATCGAGGTTGCCTTGTCCAGAACCCGTGAGCCGGACGAATATCGCAGGTCGTTGCAGAAATGTCTTCGGATCAGCAACGAAACCGAAGCTGTCATTGGAAACCTGCTGACTCTCGCCCGCATCGAATCAGGCAACTGCTCTTTGAATTGTGAATTGGTTTCAATCAACGAACTCATTCAGGAATCGTGGAATTCCGGCGAGATCGACGCGAGTGTTTGTGGATTGACGCTTCAATTGGCCCTGGCGGATTTGCCACCCGTTTGGACGGATCGCGAAAAAATCCGGTTGGTCTTTCGAAATCTTTTTGAGAATGCACTCTGCCACGGTGATTGGGGTTCGGAAGTTCAGGTTGAATCTGCGAATGGGAACGCATCGATCACGGTTCGAGTCTCGAATCAGGCGTCGAAGTTGCCGCCGAATCAGGTTGCCAGAATATTTGACCGGTTTTGGCAAAGTGGCGAAGATCGCAGCCAGACCGGCAAGCACAGTGGAATTGGATTGCCACTCTGCCAATCGATCATTGACCTCCTGGGCGGCGAAATCGAAGCGCGAATGATGAACGAGGGTCGCCTTTCATTGATTGTCACTCTGCCTGTCGGTGAAGGCGAGCGGTAGCGGGGATTGTACGTTATTGCTAGCCATTTTTCCGAACGACGAATTGATATGGGAAAAATCCTTTGGGCAGGATCAAATGACTGGTTCGGGGTTGTCATGACCCACTGAGTTGGGAAAAGCTGTACTGGCCCGGAAAGGAATCCTGCCGTGACAAACCTTGTACTTGCGCCGATGGGAAATCCACGGGATGTCTCGATAGTTGTGCCGATCTACAACGAACTGGAAAACGTGGATCTTTTGGTCGGTGAAATCCGGGCAGCAATGGACCGGGGCGGGCGTTCCTGGGAACTACTGTTTGTTGATGACGGTTCGACAGACGGAACAACCGCACTGCTAAAGATGGCTGCGAAAAAAGACGACCGGATCCGCGTCATCTGTTTTCGACGGAACTTTGGACAGACCGCTGCAATGCAAGCCGGGATTCAGCACGCGGCGGGCGAAGTGGTCGTCACCATGGATGGCGATTTGCAAAACGATCCGTCCGATATTGCTGCGATGCTCGACCGTATTGATGAAGGGGCTGACCTGGTTTTGGGCTGGAGAAAAAATCGCCAGGACGCCTTGTTGAACCGCAAGATTCCATCGCGAATCGCCAACTGGCTGATATCACGTTCCACTGGAGTGGCTGTCCATGATCTTGGTTGTACACTGAAGGCGCTGCGAATCGATCTCGCCCGCAGCCTGGAACTTTATGGCGAAATGCACAGGTTCATTCCGGTTCTTGCACACAAGGTCGGTGCACGCGTTGTTGAAATGGAGACGAATCACCGTGCCCGGAGGTTTGGGACAACCAAGTACGGAATAGGACGGACGACACGGGTAATTCTCGATCTGATCACCGTCAATTTTTTGCTGCGGTATTTCGATAGCCCCATGAAATTGTTTGGCAAACTCGGAATTTACATCGGGGCTTCTTCTGCCGTCGCATTCCTTTCGGCAATTGCGATGAAGCTATTTGTCCAATTCGATTTGACTGGTAACCCGTTGCTGATCCTCGGTGTCCTGGGCACTATTCTGAGTGCACAGTTTTTTGGGCTGGGGTTGTTGGGCGAAGTCAACGCGCGGATCTATTTTTCCGCCAACAACTGCCGCAATTACAAGGTTCGCGAACTCGTAAACTTTGCGCCGTTCCCGGTCGCCAAAGACAATCCACAGGAACGGCGCGCTGCCTAGCAGCCTGTTGAAAAAGGGGCCTGACCCTTTGGAGACCCCACAAAAACGTGATGAATTCAAGGGGTCGGAGAGGGTCAGACCCCTTTTTCAACAGGCTGCTGGAATTTTGGGAAGCTATCTCCCGCGTTTTTGGGCCTCAATGGCATCGGGATCGGTTACGGGAATCTCCGTTTGCCATTCCTTGCCGGTTTGTCGGCCGGCGCGGACGTGCTGGTTGTGATTCTTGGTGACTTTTCCTGAGTCGTCCGCCAATTGCCTGAGGTCGTCGGCAACTGACTTCAGACTCGAGTCCGGTTTCCAGCTGAGCGTCGCAACCGAGCTCGTTCCGTATGCATCAGGTTGAATCGCGTAGATTCCCGGCTCACCGGAAAAATCCTTGACGTCGGCCAACTCGCTGGCGTCCGATGTCACGTAGTAATGAAACTTTCCGGCAAGTGAATCGTCGAACGCAAGTTGATTCACGGAAGACGGTGAAAGTGCAGGTTGATTCTGCAATTCGGTGGAATCATTCTTGGCCTCGGATGACTCTTTCGGCTCACTAGCATTTTCTTTTTTGGACTGTACTGCAGGAAGCACTGCCACAATCAAAGGCAACCCGTCGCACGATGCAACGTTTTGTGCCAGTCGAAAATTCTTCATTTGGGGGACGGGCAGTTCGTCCAGTGACAGATTTTCTTTCCCCTGATATTTCTTCGCGATCAACTTCATTTCATCCGCCATGGCCCGCGGAGAGCGGAAGGCGAAATTCGGACTGCGGCCCGTCTTGCACAAATATTCGTCGGCGTCCGGATTCATCATCGCGAAAACGGTGTTGTCGAGCTCTCCCGTACGGCCCGAAAAAACCTGTCGCAGATATTCGGCTTCGGCGCTGTCCTCATAGGTTGCCAGTCGCTTGCAGATAAAGTTGCGGGATTCGCGGATAACATTGGCGTCGGACAAGAAACTCTCGTCCATGTGTTGTTTGCCCGGTCACCACATTCCCGGAACGCCGGCACACTGCGGTGCGGCGGACAACAGCAGAATGGGCTTGCCGGAAATCTTCGCCGCGTTCAATCCGTCTTCCAGTTTTCCATACCAGACGATTCCCGATGGCAATCCCGAATCACCGGTTTCGTTTGGGTGAGAGCCAGGTTGGGCGATTCCTGTGACTGTACACACGATCGCGGCACAGATTGCAAATCCGGCAATACGTTTCCATTTCATCGGTTTCTTTCCTTTTTCAGCTTTGAGCCTTGTTCGAATTCGCAGTTGGAGAATCTCTGCCAAATGTCCACTACAATATTGCAGACGTACCTGAATTTGCCGTTAAGGGATGAGGCGATCACGGGAATTTGTTTGCGTGGGGGCTATTGTGGGTTTGGAAGCCAAAACGACTGCGAAAACCGGGACGAAAGAAATCCTGGGCCGCTTGCATGTCGATTCAAAACAGCTGGAATTTTCTTCACGCGAATTCAAATGGAAAGCGAAATTGGGTCCGGAACTGAAAGCCACTGCCCGCGAGAACTGGCTGGTTGTGAAACAGGGGCGCGACAAGATTGAATTCGATATCGGGAAGGATGCGGCACGATGGGTGGAGAAAATTCTGAACCCGCCCGATCGCCCAAAAAAGCTGGGGCTGAAAGCTGGAATGAAAGCCTGGGTAGGAACCGGTTTTGACGCTACTTTCAAATCCGAACTGAAGCAAGTGGAACTATCCGTCGTTCGTGATCCTGCCAAATGCGAAATCGCTTTTTGCATGGTCGGCCATCGGCACGAGTTGAAACAAACGGCAAAGCTGCTTCAACAGATTCCAGACGGCGTTAACATCTGGATCGTCTGGCCCAAAGGCATCGACGAAGTCCGGCAAGCCGATGTGATGGAAGCGGCCGCCAGCGGGAAATTCGGGCCCAGCAAGACGGCGGCCTTCGACGATCACCACTCTTCCATGCGATTTGCCCGAAAAAGGGCGAAATGATTGTTGGCTTGATGGATTCGCTTGCGATGGAGGATAATGAACCCCGGAACGAAGCTGACGGGCATTCTGATTTTTTTCATTCGTTGGAGATTATTTAAACGATGATGCGTGCAATTTTGTCGGCCGTGGCGGGGTATTTCGCAATGGTGTTGGTTGTCATGGCCGGAATCGCAGCTGTCTGGATGGCGTTTGGAAACCAGTTCGCCTTTCACGAAGAGACCAACGTAGCGAGCACTGGGTGGTCCATATTGATGCTTGTTTGCGGCGTCTTGGCGGCATTGGCTGGTGGCTATCTTGCGGCCAGAATTGCCGGACCTCAAGGGCAGTTAGCGATAAGAATTTTGGTTGGAATCGTCTTGGTTTTGGGTGCGGTAACGTTCGTAATGCAATTGACGGCAACGCCTGCTGCGCTACCCGAAGGAAAGGTGATGAAAG
>JAYVKA010000144.1:0-2148 GCA_043768885.1 Planctomycetota bacterium | reverse complement strand
CGAGTCAAATAATACTCGTCGAGTTCGCAGATTTCGTCGAAGAGTTTCGAACCACGCTCGTCGTAAAAGTACTTGCAGTGGAGAGATTTTTCCTGCAGGTTCAATCCGCGCACCACGTCAGCACGAAAAACAGAGTTGCCGGTTAGGATCGATATGCAGTTCAATTTTCGGGCTGGAGTTGGTGGTTAGCTGGACAGCGCCACTTTCTCAGTTTGAATTGTGCGCAAGTGCTTGGGGATGCTGGACTTGTTGACCTTGACCGCAAGTTGAAAAAGAGACGACCCTCCGTGTGAACAATCGTTTCACACAGAAACCACGGAAGGTCGTCTCATGAAGCTCAAGGATATCGCATCGTTTGGAAAATTGCTTGGCCGGTTTTTGTTGAATTTCGCGGACTGTTTTGCAGGTATCAAAGGGAGGAAGCTGCTGGCAGTCTATGTGCGGGGACTGCTCTGCGATGTCCAGCGAAAAAATGCCGAAGCGATGGCACTCGATCAGGGGGTCGCGCCCCGAACGCTCCAGCGGTTCCTCGAATCGATCGTGTGGGATGAAGAGCGGGTGCGTGACAAGTGCCAGCGGATCGTCGCCAGCGATCATGCTGATCCCGAGGCGATCGGCATTGTTGATGAAACCGGAACGGCCAAAAGCGGCAAGCACACCGCCGGTGTCAAACGCCAGTATAACGGCAACCGAGGCAAAGTTGAAAACTGTATCAACAGCGTCGCCATCGCCTATGCCACCGAAGACTTCCACTGCCTGCTCAACGCCCGCTTGTACTTGCCCAGGGAATGGTGCGACGACGCGGCGCGCCGAAAAAAACTACATTCCCGACGAGATCCAGTTCCAGACCAAGCCGCAAATCGCGCTGGACCTGATCGATCACTCGATGACCAACGGGGTGCAGGTAAAGGCCTGGACGTTCGATGAATTTTATGGCCGCAACGGAGAGTTTCTGGACGGGCTTGACCATCGCGGCCTGGCTTTCGTTGCCGAAGTTCCACCCAACTTTCAGGCTTGGCTGGAACGCCCGCAGATTCTTCGGAAACCGCCGAAAAACCGCCCCAAAAACAAACGGGGCAACACCCAAAAATATCCCCGACTGTCCCGGCGCACCGCGCGCAGCAGCGAAGTTCAAAACCTTGCCCGGTGGTCACCGGCACTGAGCAAGCAGAAACCCCAGCGCTATCGCATCAAGGAGACTCACAAGGGTCCCGAGGTCTGGGAGATTCGCTGGGAGACCTGCTGGCGAAAAACGCACGACGGCAAATTGGTCAGCCGTCAGTGCACCTTGATCGTGGCCCGCAATGTTGAAACCGGCGAAGTGAAATACTTCATCAGCAACCGGGTGCCGGGCCGAGACGGCTGGTCACTGCGGGCGCTGCTGCGTGTGGCATTCAGCCGGGCCCAGGTCGAAGGCTGTTTCCGCGAGGCGAAGGAAGAACTGGGAATGGACCATTTTGAATGTCGCGGTTGGCGTTGCATTCACCGACATCTGTATGTGGCGATTCTCAGCGGCCTGTTCTGCGCCCGGGTTCGACAAAAGCTTTCACCGTCCGAGCTGGTCTCCAGCGGCGAGCTGTTGACGATGGAACAAGTTCGCCGAGCCGCCAATGTCTTCATCGAGTCAATCACCATGCCGCCAAAACTACGAAACGAACATCTGGAAAAGGAACTGGCTCGCCAACGCTACTACAAAGCACGCAATGCCACCGCCGCCAGATCCCACAAAAAGACCCGAACCAAACGCTTGAAAGAACAGGGCATCGATCCGGAAAAAATCAAATCCGTCCCGCCAAAATCACCGCCATGCTAAAATCCAGCACCAGAAAGTGGCGCTGTCCAGCTAACTGGTAAACAAACGACGGTAGACCGCAGATCTGGCGGATTTTCGCAGATCGATCCATTCGCTTCGTTCGCCGATGGCAAAATAATTGTCCGCAATTGTTTATTCGGAAAGATTTGAAGACAGGATTCATGGGAACATCTTTTTGCATCGACCAATTCCTTGGCTTGGAGCCTATCCCCAAATAGGTCCGACCCTCTCTACCTTTACAAACGTCTGCCTTCATTTGGGTAGACTGTTTTGGCTTCGGCACCTGCTGTGGTCTGCCGCGAAGTCATGGAACCACGGATGAACACAAATGAACA
>JAYVKA010000143.1:0-2023 GCA_043768885.1 Planctomycetota bacterium | reverse complement strand
TGGCCGCACCGTCGTCCCTTTCATTCGCTGAATCTCGTCGCGCAACGATTGAATTTCTTCCGCCTGTCGCTGGATCATTGCCACCAAGGCCAGCACCAGAGGCGTCTGCTCCGCCACGGGAATTTCTATCACGCCGACCTTCAACGGCTGCGATTCTCGTTGTTCCGAATTGCTCATCCCAATAGAAAGCGCTAAAATGCTCTTTCATGGAAAGACCAATTTCACCACGTTTTCAACCAGACCATCAGGTTATTGAGCAGTTACTTCTGGATTGTGAATATCGCACAATCGCGAAACTCAAAGCTAGAGGTCGTAACGGATATCGATGACCTTGAATACAAGCTTTCCCTTTGGCACAGCGATTTCCGCGATCTCGCCGACTTTTTTTCCCAGCAGGCCTTTGCCGATCGGGCTGGTAATCAGATATTTGCCATTGTCGTAGTCCTCGTCGCCATCACCAACCAAAGTGATCTCTTCGTTTTCCTCGAGGTCCACATCCATCACGGTGACCGATGCACCGAAAGCGACTCTGTCTTTCGGCACCCGCGAAGGATCGATGATCTCGGCTCGGGACAGTTTCGAATTCAGCTGATTGATTTTCGCCTGCAACATTCCTTGTGATTCACGCTGGGCGTGGTATTCGGCATTTTCCTTGAGGTCGCCTTCTGATCGCGCTTCCGCAATCTTTTCCGCGATTTTCGGCATTTCGACATTCTCCATATGCTCGATTTCCATACGGAGTTTTTCGTAGCCTTCCTGGCTCATCGGTACACGCTCAGTCACGGCAACTTGCTCCTGTGGTATGAAAAACTGGTCAAGCAAAAACGCATCCCGGTTTTCGCCGGTGTGAAATCAATGTGGGTCGATTGCGGAAAAATGCAGACAGGGATTATAGCATTTCTCTGGAGTTGTCACATTCACTGATGCAATTGGGCACGACAAAAGTTCGGCTATTCGGATCAATGAAGGCGAGCCCGGGATTGCGAACGAACAGTGCCGCTATCCACCATTACCAAAACTGATATCCGGGACTTCGGGCAATTCCGTGGGAGGTGCGTTGGGGTCCGGTTTGATCGGCTCGACCAGTTCCGATCGATTTGAACGCAACTTGTTTAGATTGGCTGCCGACACAACGTAATACCACGCTCCGAATCGGACATTGAGATCCGCACTCCGTTTTTGGGCTGCCGTTCGTTTGTCTCCCAGTGCCTTCAACTCGTCTTTGTGACGCAGCAAGTCCAGTTCGTACTGGGTTTTCATTTGGTCGAACCCGGCCTGCAATTGGTCGTACACAACGAAAGCCGGATCGCGAGTCTCTTCGGCCTTTTGTTCCTGTCCATCAGTGTTGGCATCCGCAGGCGGTGCGGCAGGAACATATCCTTCGGGCTTTGTTGGCGCCTTGGGTTCCACCGGCGCGACCGGAGCAGCACCCAACAGCGACTCATCCACCGAAACACGCACCATCACAAAACGATTCAGGCCTTCGGCGTCATCGGCAGGTTTGTCTCCGGCAGGCTCGTCGGCATTCGGCGGCTGAACAAGGTCTTCTCCAGTGGCGGCAACCTCGCCTGACTTCGGTTCATCCGAAACAGAGATCTCTGCGGTCGAGTCACCGATCTCGATCGTTTTCTCGTCACCCGAAACCGATTTGCCGAAATAGAGGCTGTAACTCAAGCCGTCATCGCAACCAAGTTCGACTTCGCCATATTCTGCAACGAGTGCCAGGCTGTCCGGACCTGCATCGCCGGCGACCAAATTGAAACCGCGTTCGGCCAACTCGTCCTGCAAATGCAAAATTGCTTTTTGAAAACTCTCACCGTTTTGGACCAGAGATGGATCAAGGTTCAATTTCAAATCCGGCGTTATCAGCTGCAATCCTTTCCAGGTGAACTTCGGCCTGACGCCACGGATTTCCAAGTTTTCCGCGATTCGAACGGTGGCGTTGACTTCCTGGGTCTTGAGCGTCTCGATGTCCGCGCGAAGTCCTTGCATTAACCAGGTTCCAAACGCGTCGGGTCGTGAC
>JAYVKA010000142.1:0-3145 GCA_043768885.1 Planctomycetota bacterium | reverse complement strand
CAGGCGCAATGAGGATGCCGTCGTTCAGGTTTCCCGAAATCACGTTGGCAGCCCCCGACGTGCCGCCGCCGATCAGCGTATTGGAAACATAGCTGTTGACGTAGATCCCTGTGCCATTGGGAATCGCAGCCATGCCAGCGGCATTCGTGCCAATGCGGTTTCCCTGGATCGTGTTGTTTGATCCGTTAACCACCATTCCGGTGTTGTAATTTGCAATGACATTCCCGGCACCCGAATCAGTTCCTCCTATGAGGTTGTTCATTCCACCGCTGATTTGGATGGCCGCGCCTGAGCCATTGGGGTTCATAACGCCCGCTGCAGCTGTCCCGGCCTTATTTGTGCCGAAGTAATTGCCCTGAACCCTGTTTCCGACATTGGGGCCGCTGGAATTTGCAATATCCATGGCAGTACCCAAGGTGGCAAAGACGTTCCGTGCCTCCGGTGTAGTTCCTCCGATGAGATTGTTGTCGGTCGGGACTGAATAGGCGTAAATGAAGATCCCATTGAAGTTGTTTGCCAAGGTTGCCGTACCACTGGCGTTCAGGCCGAACGTATTGCCTTGGACGGTATTGCCGGACGAGAAGACCGAAATCGCTGCGCCGCTGATCACGTTACCAGCTCCGGGCGCCGTTCCGCCAATCAAATTCCCCGGCGTTTGGAGATAAATCCTGCCTGTTGCACCGATACCGTCGGTTCCCTAGGCATTCATGCCGATGTAGTTGCCCTGAATCGTGGCGCTTCCGCCAGCAAACAACATGATTCCGGCGTTTTGGTTGGCGGTTCCAGCCATCACGTTTCTTGCACCCGGAGTCGTCCCGCCAATCAGGTTGTTGGCAGAACCCACGGAATTGCTCATGAAAACATCGTAGACATTTGCCAGTCGGGTGTTGCCATCTGCGGCGATCCCAAGCCAGTTGCCTTCGATGGTGTTGCCTCCGCTCGCAACATAAATCGCACTGCCGAAGCGATTAATAACCATTCCCCGAACCGTCGTGTTGTTGGCGGAGATGACCAGGCCGCTCCCGGGGCCACTGCCTCCAACAATTTCGATGAGGGGAACGGCGTTGCTGCCCACGACCAGTGTGTTCGCGCTCGCACCTGGTTGTGTGAAGCCATCGATGATGGCCGGATCAGTCAGAGCAGGCAGCTGCGAGGTGGGCGTGATCGACTGCACGCCGGCCGCCGGGATATTGAAGGCGATGGTATCGGTATCCGTTGCTGTCGGAATGCCGCTGACCTGTGCTTGTTCGGCGGCCGACAGCGTCGCGACTGTCAAAGTGCGGTTGCTGAGCAGGATCGATTCTCGCAGGGTCAGGAAGTTGTCCCGGACGTTGTTCTCCTGCGTGGAATTGACCGTCATGACCGCAGCCATCAGGCGACGATTTTCCAGCTGTTCAAATACCCAATGATTTTTCTGACGACGACTGGCTCGGCGGGAAGTTGATTTCATGGCGATAGACTCGAAAAAATGAAGAACTGAACAAACCGGTTAGTCCATTTGCCGCTGCAAATAGCTGGCGTCCCGAACAGTGACTGCGCTGGAAAAGCAGATGCGTCAGGAAAAATGAAGCCCAGGCAGAACTTTTAACAAAAAGTTTGAAATTACCGTCGGAAGGCTGGAGCAGGGCAGGTAATCCGTGACGAAATGGCTAACGGAGCCAACGCGATGGACCAAGCTACGAATCCTTTGATAGCCCGCAAGTATTTGGCAGCAAATTCTCGCATGCAGCTTTGGAGAACCAGCCCAACGGGCTGAAACATACTAGCCCAGGGCAAACGAATTCCGCCGAATTGGAGGAATGAGTGACCCCCTGGGAAAAGGAAGCAAAACGAACAGGTCGCCCTGAAAGGGCAATACAACGCCTGCGATTGTTGTAATGCCCTTGCAGGGCGATCGCTCGAATCAAACATGGAAACCCAGGGCGGCGCTCCGCCCTGGGCTGGCTTGTTGCCGCCCCATTCGGGGCGGGAAAACATTCCAAACTTGTGGGGTATAAAAGGGCTACGAGTCCCCTGCATTGCAATTCCGTCAAGACTCGTAAGCCCCGTTCACTACCTGAAAATTGGCCTGACAACGCGAAATTGGAGCGATATTTTGCCCCCTGAACCTACCCCTCTCCCCCGACAATTCGGGCGATGGGTTTCGTTGAAAAGGTCCAGTTTCTCCCGAATTGCCAGGGCAGAGGGAACGCAAAATTGCAGCTCAAATTGCTTCTGGACGAATCGTAATGCGCCAGGCAAATTCCGGTTTTTTTCCAAATCAGGCTGACGCTTTTTTCATCGGCGCGCAGTTACAATCCCAGTAAAGGCCGGAAGGTTGAAGAAATTTCTGGCGGCGGCAGACAGCGGGTAATAAACGCATGAAAGACCCTTCGGATTCCCAACTAATCGAATCAGTGCTCGACGAGGCGACGAATCGCGCGCGACGGGGCGAGACGGTTTCCATTGACGAGTATTGCCGGAATTACCCGCAACTCGCCGATGAGCTGCGGGTGATGTTGCCAGCCGTTGCGATGCTGGAACGACCGGTCGCAGAATTGGCTTCGCAGGTCCAGGCGGTCCAGATGCCATCGGTGCTGGGCGATTTCCAGATCGTTCGCCAGATCGGGCGCGGAGCGATGGGTGTGGTTTACGAGGCCACCCAGAAAACTCTTGGGCGGCAAGTTGCGCTGAAAGTTTTCACGTCAGGCAATAAGTCCGGTCTCTCACATCCCGAACGGTTTCGCCGGGAGGCACATATCGCGGCGCGACTGCACCACACGAATATCATTCCGGTGTTTGAAGCGGGTGAAGTCGATGGACTATCGTTTTATGCAATGCAGTTGATCGACGGCATCGACCTTCAACAATGGATGACTGGCAATCGGAAGGTATATGGAGTGGATGTTCAATCCGCGCCGATTGAGCCGGATAAACCTGCAGATGCATCGGCCGAAACCGGGAAGTTGTTGGGCAGCACGGACCGGATCAAATCTGAACCAACCGGCAACCCGTTACCAATTACATCCAGCAGCGAACTCCCGTCCCCGAAATCCTGCGCCAGGATTGCACTGCAGGTCGCCGAAGGTCTGGAGTTTGCCCACGAGCAAGGAATTCTGCATCGGGACATCAAGCCATCCAACATCATGTTGGACAAAGACGGCCG
>JAYVKA010000141.1:0-3052 GCA_043768885.1 Planctomycetota bacterium | reverse complement strand
CCTCAGCGTCGCTGACCTTGCCCTGCCCCTTCGATTCTTTTGCTGCCTTGGCCGCATACTCGCCAGCCCGTTTTCCAAAGACCAACAAATCGGAAAGCGAATTCCCGCCCAGCCGGTTCGAGCCGTGCATCCCGCCGCCACATTCACCGCAAGCGTACAGCCCCGGCACCGTTGACTCCTGCGAATCGGGATCGACGTAGACGCCACCCATCATGTAGTGGCAAGTCGGCCCGACTTCCATCGGATCAGTCGTGATGTCAACGTCGGCCAGTTCCTTGAATTGGTGGTACATACTGGGAAGTTTGCGTTTGATGTCTTCGGCAGTCCGCCGCGACGCGATATCCAGGAAGACCCCACCGTGAGGCGAACCGCGACCGGCGTTGACTTCGCGACGAATCGCACGAGCCACGACATCGCGAGTCAGCAGCTCCGGCGGGCGACGGGCTTCGGGAATTTTCCGGGCGATGACCGCTTCGACCCAGCGATTCGCTTCTTCTTCCGTCTCGGCGTATTCCCCTTTGAACATGTCTGGAATATTGTCGAACATGAACCGCTCGCCCTTGTTGTTCTTCAGCACGCCCCCTTCGCCGCGAACACCTTCGGTAATCAGCGTTCCACGAACACTCGGGGGCCAGACCATTCCGGTCGGGTGAAACTGGACGAATTCCATGTCGATCAAATCGGCTCCAGCCCACAACGCCATCGCGTGTCCATCAGCCGTATACTCCCAGGAATTCGAAGTCACATCCCAACACTTGCCGATGCCGCCGGTCGCCAGAATCGTCGCCCTGGAACGGAAGACCACAAAGCGGCCGCTCTCGCGCATGTATCCGAAACAGCCCACCGCGCGATCGCCATCCTTCAGAATTTTTCGAATGGTGTACTCCATATACACGTCGATTCCCTGATGCACGCCGCGGTCCTGCAAAGTGCGAATCAGTTCCAGCCCGGTTCGGTCGCCGACGTGAGCCAGCCGCGGATAAGTGTGTCCGCCGAAATTCCGCTGAAGTATTCGTCCGTCTTTGGTTCGGTCAAATACTGCACCCCATTCTTCCAGTTCACGAACACGACGAGGGGCTTCCTGGGCATGCAACTGGGCCATCCGCCACTGGTTCAGGTACTTTCCGCCCTTCATCGTGTCGCGAAAATGCGTTTCCCATCCGTCCCGTTCATCTAGATTGGCCAGCGCCGCCGCCACCCCACCTTCGGCCATCACGGTGTGGGCTTTTCCCAACAGTGATTTGCACACGATCGCCGTTTTGGCACCATTGGCCGAAGCCTCGATCGCCGCACGCAAACCGGCTCCGCCAGCCCCTATTACCACTACGTCATAATCAAAAGTCTGATATTTGCTGGCCATGTATAAACGATCGGTTCCAAAAAAATCAGTGAACGGTTTTCAATAAATTGAATCTAAAACAGGCGGATGTCGGTGATACGTCCGGAGGCAACCATCCAGACATAGAAATCTGCCAGACCCACCCCGAACAGGCTGATCCAGGCAAACAACATGTGTCGCTGGTTGATGAACGAGACGCCTTTCCAGGCCTGATAGCGCTGCGCCCCAAACTTTACACAGGAAAAACAATCGACGTTTCCGCCGACCAGGTGCCGGAACGAATGGCAGGAAAAAGTGTACAGCGACAACAGCACAACGTTCGTCAACAACACCAAAGTTCCCACGCTGCATCCAATCGTCCATCCGCCATCGGTCGTCGGCCAGATCGCCGCGTGCCCGACATCGATCGCAAGCAACACCAGAAAAATAATCGCGACGTATAAAAAATATCGATGCAGGTTCTGAAACAGAAACAGACGCGTCTCACCGGAATATTTCTTGTGACCTTCACCGACTGCACATCCGGGCGGATCGAGAAAAAACGCGCGGTAGTACGCCTTGCGATAGTAGTAACAACTGACCCGAAATCCGCCGGGTGCCCAAAGAATCAGAAACGCTGGCGACAACCACTCCATTCCTTTGGGTATCAGACTGGTAAGGAGCGGTGAATAAAACGGCGACAATAAATAGGAATGTGATTCTGCTGCAACAGCCGCTGATTTGGCTCCATGACCAAAATCATACTCGGCGTTGTAAATCGCCCGTCCCGTTCCGTAGATCCCGAAACCCGCCAGAACTATCCCGGTCAACAGCGGACCAATCCACCAGGCGTCACGCCGGTGCGTTGCTCCAAGCGAATCCGTGTCGAGGGCCTGAGGACGTTTGGTACCTGAAGGTGGTGTCTGAACAGTCGCTGCCATGGAGCCCAACCAGATTCACGTGCTTTTTCCGGAAAAATTGAAGCAGGCATTATGGTGCCCACGATTTCCAGCGTCAATCGGCGCAAAGTACGGCTGCAAATCGTCAAAACAATTTTTCGCCGGGCAATCTCGATGCCTGCCTGATCCATTTGGCCACAAGCTTCTCGTCGAGCTGGTCGTCCTCCCGGATATGGAAATAGCGTACGTCCCTCTGCTTCGACTCGACCGGAGGAGGTGGACGCATCGACGTCCCCTTAAAGAACGCCACCTTGATGTCCTTCGTGATGCAATGGAAACCAAGGAACCAACCCTGACCATCAAGGCCGTAAAAGGGAGTGTTCCATCTCACGGCCTTGCGTACACCAGGCACCGTCCGCACGATAAGAGCATCGAGCTGCCGACCGACTTCCCCTTTCCAGCCAGGCATCGCCGCGATGTATTCCTGGACCGGCGCATCACCATCGGCTTTGGCAATCTGCGGGTTACCACCCGAGAGCAGAACCGGTTTCGAAACAGCCTTTTTGACAGTGGTCTTTTTTGACGAAGCCTTCTTCGTGCCTTTCGCCGATTTCTTTAAGGTGTTCAGAGCCACCGCCGCGCGAATGAGTGCCTTCATTGCCGTCGCGTCAATCTTGTCCCCTTCATGAATATCGATGGCACGCCTGGTGTTGCCTGCGAGACTGCCGTTGAACAGGCCCGCCGGGTCCTCCAGCGAAGCGCCTTTGGCGAACGTCAGCTTCACAACATTCTTGTAAGTCTCACCGGTACAAATGATTCCGTCGTGCTCCCAGAC
>JAYVKA010000140.1:0-4210 GCA_043768885.1 Planctomycetota bacterium | reverse complement strand
GCGAATTTGTTGATCGACCAGTTGGCGCTGGTCTTGGCTTCAAAGCCCACGATCGCACCAGCCTGTTCGTTGGCCGCCATTTGTTGGGCGCGGTTGTCGTTGTAGCGGTAGGCCAGTGCTCCGGCGGCATCGAGGGCCTGGGTTTGAGCTACCGCCTGGTCGCCGCCGATCAATGAAACGCTGAACGGTGCCATACTCGGGCCACTGGCACTGAGAGCTGGAGAAGCCGTCGAGAGAGTTAGCTTCACACCGTCCCAGTTTTCGCCAGTCAGTTGTTGAATCAGGGCGTTGTATTCGACTTGAACCTGATTCCGATCACCGGCGGCGCGAATTGTATAAGTCGGCGCCCATCCGCAACTGGTCACGAGATAGTTCAATTCCAGATGCTGCGCGCCGTCGTCCAGTTTTTCGACAAACAAAACCGCTTCGTTGACAGTCTTCTGTGCGTTTTGGGTCAGTTCGGCCCGTGAGCGATTGAGCAGGCTCAGTTTTTCGCTCAGCGTTTGCAGTTCGCCAGCCAGTTTGATTTGCTCTTCGGCGATTGCCGATCGCTGGTCGAATGAAAATGTCGTGAGGTCCCGAAGCGTTTTCGCGTCGAGGACGCCTTTGGTCAACTCGGTTTGTGCCGTTGGTGCCACGAACCCCTGCAGCTGGTCGATGAAAGTGGTTTTCTGTGCGGCCAGTTCGGTTTTCTTTTGATTGAGCGCGATGGCGGCAGAGGTCGAAGCGATTTCTTCGTCCAGCTTGCGGACCTCTTCACGAGGCTCTTCGCCAACGGCCCGCTGACGAAAGCGAACAGCGCGAACTTCGACCTTGTCCGACGACTCGGCGTACAGGCTGGTGTCGAGAATCGTCATCGGCAGATCGGAGACCACAACTTCCTGGCTCCCCGCCGCTCCTTCGATCTTGATCTGCCGGGTAATCAGCGCCTGGCCGCGGTACAAAGTCACCCGGCTGACTGTCCCCGCATTCGACTCAGTCCCTTCGAACGCCATTCCCGACGAGGAAGCCGTAAGCGGGAAACAAATACTGAAGCATAGAAACGTTAATGACAACAATTGAAAGAGTCTCATCGGTCGCACCTGTGAAAAATAAAAGTCATTGAACGGCGAGTTCGAATTGCCACCCTGAGTTTATCCGATACAGGCACCCCCCGGCAGCTTTTCGCACCGCCAATTGAGTAACATGTTTGTAAACAAAACCTCAACAATGGTAATTCCAATCGCCAATACGCCGGCAATCGCCCTGCCGAAGTTAAAGGCATCTTGCGTGACGATCGCACGTCTTCAGCAGTCAAGGCGAATCGATTTCCTTCCAGCCGCACTTCTCAGTCGTTCTTGGTTGCGATTTCACTACGGAGCGACTATTGGCCCAGATAGCGCACAGAGTGGATTGGATGAGGCTTGGGAGATTGCGGAGCGGGGGTCGATGAGGTTGTTTATGGCGGACGTTCATTTGTATCGGGCGCGATTGTTTTTTCGCGAGAAGAAGTACCCATGGCAATCGGCGGAGAAGGATTTGGAGGAGGCGGGGAGGTTGATTCAGGAGTGCGGGTATCACCGGCGGGATGAAGAACTGGCCGACGCACGGGCTGCGATTCTGGGGGAGTAAAAGAGCGTTGCATAGGCTGCCAGGCTGTAGACAAAAGATGCAATTTAGCGAGAATGCCTGTTTGAACATCGCCACGATCGCGCAGCATCACGGAGGATCGCAAGAACCGATCAGCCGCAAGGCGATAGCTTGGCCTGATTTGCGTGCGTTGGTCGGCATTGCCACGAGCGGCGCATGAGAAAACGCCGGGAGGGTCGCGTTACATCTGACCCTTCGGCGTTTTCTGTGGCTGTGTTGGGATGACCCGACGGTGCCGGGCGTCTATCGGTACTGCCGGTTGGTTGGCAAGGCGGCGTCGGTTCGAACTGCGGTCCGCTGGGGTTGCCGGGCTGTGGCCTGCGGGACGGGTGGTGCCTGGCGAGCGACCTGGGTTTGTAGCTGTTGTGGGACCGCTCGTTGGGCGCTGGCCGCACAAGACGAACAGCCTGGGGATGGAGCACTCATGACTGGACCGCCGTTCGTCTCGCCGCAACTGCTGCATCCGCCATCGCAACTGTCGCAGCCGCTGAAACATGAATCGCAAGTCGCCGAAGTGCCGCAGTCGTCGCAAAAACGTTTGCCGTACAAGTTGACCAGCAGGTTGCGCGGACGCAGTGCTGAAACTGGTGTGCAGAACGGTTGGGCCCGGACTCCGCCGCCGATGAACTGGTCGCCGCAACATGGATCATTGCAGAGAGGTGGAGTGCTGATCCACTCGCCGTAGTAGACTTCGCCGCATCCGCCGCCGCAGACGAGTGAGCGTTTGGCCTGACGAAGTGCGTCGATCGGCCCGGTTGCCTGGCCGCGTGGACCAAAGCCTCCGTCGCAGTCATAGCAGCCGCCCTGTAGTGCACCGCAACCGGGGCCGAACGAACCGCAGCAGCCGGTGCTGGCCACCGATATCACCAGCAAGGACAGGAACATCAGGTAACGCATCTAAGGAACTCCCCCGGAACACAGACTCAATACCAGTCGCACTTCGTTGTTCATCGGTCGGCAAAGCCTGCCAATTCAGAAAAAATGGTACAATCCGCAGCCTTTGCCCAAATCCCGTAACCCGAAGTGTGAACGAGGGATGATCGGTGGGCTCCCTCGCTCACGCTTCGGGTTGAAAAACATGAACACGATTCGAAATCCTAAATGTGTGCGGTTGTGGTGCTGGCTGGTGCTGCTCGCGATGGTCGGTGCTGCCGGGGTTGGATGCCAGCCGGAGGGAGGGCGCAAACTGTCGGGGAAATGGCGGCTGGATGCAAAGCAGAGTTTGGCTGGGCGAATGGGGCAGGGTGGAGCGAACTCGAATGATGCGGCGGGTATCGATGCTCCCAAAACTGGCGGGGCTGATGGCGAATTTCAAACGGACTCGGAAGTTACCCTGACGTTTCGATCCAATGGCGAGCTGGAGACGGTGACCCACACCGGCACGATCGACTCGACCAAATCCGGAACGTGGCGGCTGGTTTCGTTTGATGCTGAAAAAACGACAGCAGTTGTTGCATGCACTTTGAATGGGCAGGTGACCGAGCACGCGATTGAATGGTTGGACAAAGATTCAATCAAAATGACTCCGCCAAACATGGCTGGATTGACGATGAAGCTGATATTCCGCCGGGCCAATTGATGGGTCTGCGGTAAACGCAGGGCGTCGTGTTTCCGGAATTCGATCGCCGCCAGTTTCATGTTTGCAGCAAAGGGAGTCGCAGGATGCGTGTCCGAATCACTCATTGGATGGCAGCCATTTTTCTGGCGTTGGCAGGATGTTGGTCGGCAACGGCGCTGGGTCAGTCCGGGACAGCGGGCGAAGTGTCCGCAAGGGTCTACGGGCCCCAGGAACTGGCCGTGATGAAGCTGGACGGAATCTGGGCGGGCGTCGGCTATCTCGATCAGGAGAAGCTGACGAAGCAACTGGAGTCGATGCCGGAAGGGGACGCCAAAGAAATTTTGATGCACAAGGCGGGGACGTTTCTCAGCATCGTTGCTGCGATGGAGTTTCGTGCCGATGGCCAGCTGGAAACAGACATGGAGATCACGGGCGAAGATGGTGAGGTTGTGCGCGAGCCGACGATCGGAACGTGGAAGATCATCGAGGTCCGCGACAGCCGCCGGCTGGTGGAGCTGAATGAAACGCTGGATGACAAATCGGAACGGTCTACACGGCAGTTGATCCAGTTTTACGAAGACGGCCAGCATATCGCGGTAGTGATCGAGTCGGACCCGGCGCTGGCTGATTTTAATCCGCTGATTGTAATGGAGCGGGTCCCGGCCGAGAAAATTGCCAAGGCCGAAGCGGCACACGGGCCGAAGTTTGACCGCTAGTCACGGGCGGCTTTGTTTCGCAATCGGCGCGAGTCGGTTATGCTGGCCATCGGAATTCCGGCCTCGTCAGGTTGGCCGGAATCGATGTTGCACATTTTTTTGATGGCCGTATTTTGGAATCGACGCGCATTCCCCCTGGCGAATTGTTTCGCAGCTTTCTGGTAATTACCGGAGGCTATGTGGGGGTCTGGTTCGCGATGATCTTCACGTTCAGCCTTGTTGCGGCGGTCGCCTATCCGGAAATAGCCCGGCAATTGGGTGAACAGACGATGACACCCGAACAAATGCGATCGCATTTGGCCGAGCT
>JAYVKA010000139.1:0-3588 GCA_043768885.1 Planctomycetota bacterium | reverse complement strand
ATTTTTTACGAATATGTTTTATTTTCCTGCCTCAATTTTCCTGCCTCAATCGTTAGCCTGGTCTTTTACAGCGTGCTGACGCTTTGGACCTGTGATCAGGCGGGCGGAGCGGTCCCAGGTGAGGTAGCTCCAGGACCACTGGATCAGGACCAGAACCCGATTGCGGTAAGTCACGATGTACATCAGGTGCACGAACAGCCATAACAACCACGCGATGACTCCGGAAAACTTCAGCCCGAACACGTGCGCGACTGCGGCGGATCGGCCGATCGTTGCCATTGTGCCGGGGTCGCGATAAACAAACGCCGGTGCAGGTTTGCCCTTCAGTTTGTTTCGCAACAGCGTCGCCACGAACTTGCCTTGCTGCATGGCCACGGGCGCAATGCCAGGAAGTGGCTTGCCGTTTTCGTCTGGATAGTTCGCCATGTCGCCAATGACAAAAACATCGGGCAGGCCCGGCAAACTGCAATCAGGTCGGACAATGATTCGTCCGGCCCGGTCCTGCTGAATTTTGTCGGCAGATTCACCCAGTTCATTCGCTGCCGCAACAATTCTCGTTGCCAGCGGAGCAGCCTGGACTCCAGCGGCCCACAGCACTGTTCGGGTCAGAATCGTTTCGCGTTTGCCCGGTTCCTTCATTGATTCCAGTTCGACTGACTCATCCGAGATATCAGCGACCCGCATTTGAGTTCGGACGATTACGGCCAGTCGCTGGAGCGATCGCTCGCCGCGCGAGGGCAGGGGATCAGGAAAGGCCCCGAGCACTTTTGGACCGGCTTCAACCAGAATCACCTCGGCATCGGCCGGATCGATGTGACGAAAATCGTTTCGCAAAGTGTGGCGAGAAAGCTCGGCGACTGCGCCTGCCATCTCCACTCCTGTCGGTCCCGCTCCAACAATGACAAATCGCAACCATGCTTTGCGACGCATCGGATCCGTCTCGCGGTCAGCCGATTCAAAGGCGCTGAGAATTCTTCGGCGGATTTCCGTGGCGTCTTCGATGGTCTTCAGGCCCGGCGCAAACTGTTCCCAATGCGGGTTGCCGAAATAGCTGTGCGACGCACCGGCTGCGACTACCAGCGTGTCGAAACCAATCGATGGTGACGACTTAAAATGAACCTGCCGTTTTGCAAAATCAAAACCGGTTACCGCATCGAGCAGCACGTCGCAGTTTTTCTGACGACCGAAAACCTTTCGCAACGGCGCGGCGATGTTGGCTGGCGAAAGGGCTCCTGTGGCTACCTGGTACAATAGCGGCTGGAACAGGTGAAAGTTTCTGCGGTCGATCAGCCGAATCTGTACGGGGACCCGCCGCAATCGAAGTGCGACAGAAAGTCCGCCAAACCCGCCACCGACAACAACGACCCGGTGTCCCTGCCCGGCATGCGAATAAGCGGAAAAAAACGATCCGAACAAGTTGGTTTCCAGGGCAAAAAAGGGCGAAAGTCAGCAATATCAAACAAACGTATCTGTCGATATAATACGGACGGTTTCCCAACTTGCACAATGATGGAAAAAATCGGCTCCCAACAAGGAGCGATTCAAGTCAAGCAGAAGTGGTGCGTGACATTGGCGCATCCATCGCTGCCGGGACGACAGGTTGCACTCCCCAAAACACTCCGTAGCTCCAGAAATCCGCATTTTCGGTTTTGTGCGATGAACTAAAGATCATTTTCAATATCCATCAATGGCTGGGGTAAACATTCCAGCAAGACAATTCAGTCGGTTCCAAAGACTGCCTACGAAAGTACCTGAATGATTCCAATTTTGCTGATCGTCGCCGGACTGGTTGCCCTGACTGCTGGTGGGGAATTGCTGGTGCGCGGCGCGGCGCGGATGGCCAACTCGCTCAAAATTTCACCTTTGGTGATCGGGTTGACAGTTGTTGCGTTTGGCACCAGCTCTCCGGAGTTGGCCGTTTCGTTGAATGCGTCGCTAAATGGACAACCTGATATTTCGATCGGCAATGTCGTCGGCAGCAATATCTTCAATGTGTTGTTTATTCTCGGTGTTTCGGCGCTGATCGTGCCACTGGCGGTTTCCAGTCAACTGATTCGGTTCGACGTACCCGTGATGATTGCCGCGTCCGTGACCGTGTGGTTGATGTGCCTGGACGGAAACATTGGATGGACCGATGGCGTTATCCTTGCCGCTGGAATCGTGGTTTACACGGTCTGGCTGGTTTGGCAGAGTCGCCGGGAACAGGCTGCGGTGATTGCCGAATATGAAGCCGAGTTTGGCGAAAAATCGATGGCAACCAAAAACCGTTTGGTCGTGAACTGTGTACTTGTGATCGTTGGCCTGGTGTTGTTGGCATTTGGGTCAGGCTGGCTGGTCGATGGAGCCATCACAATTGCCCGCAACCTGGGAATCAGCGAGCTGGTGATTGGATTGACGATCGTGGCCGCCGGAACTTCGCTGCCCGAAGTCGCCGCGTCGGTGATGGCATCGATTCGGGGCGAACGCGACATCGCCGTCGGCAATATTGTAGGCAGTAACATCTTTAATATCTTTTGCGTACTTGGTGTCTCGGCTGTGTTTGCTCCGAATGGAATCAATGTTGCCGCGAGTGCGTTGCAAATGGATATTCCGGTGATGATCGCAGTCGCGGTTGCCTGTTTACCGGTCTTCTTTACGGGCAGCCTGATTGCGCGGTGGGAGGGAATTGTTTTTCTCGGTTACTACGCGGCCTACGTGACGTTTCTGGTCCTCAACTCAAGCGGACATCCGGCGACTGGATGGTTTGCCAATATTATTTTGTGGATGGCTGTACCGTTGACTGTTTTGACGTTGGCGATTGCAGTCTGGCGTACTGTGCTGGAGCAACGGGCACCTGCAACGGCATAGTTCAAAAGTTGTCAAAATGAGTCTGGACCGACAGAAACTCCGACGCGGAAGGAAAAGTCTGCCAAGGCCCTGACGTTTTAAATTGCCCCTGCGGAATCCGTTGACATACCTGCAACTTTTGCCTGCAAGAATGCCGATTTTTCGGGAATCGCAGTCAGGTGGCGGGTTTCGGTTCAGACTACATTGCGCTTGTTGTTGCCATACGTCCTGATTGCAGATTGCTGCCATGACCAAATCCGATCGCCAGCTT
The DNA here is from genome assembly GCA_043768885.1 of Planctomycetota bacterium. GTDB lineage: Bacteria > Planctomycetota > Planctomycetia > Pirellulales > Pirellulaceae > BJ22. The sequence continues at coordinate 491 of JAYVKA010000139.1, read as the reverse complement.
CCCCTGTTTCCGAGCAGCCGTACGTTCTTTGATCGTTACGCCCTGTGGGTGTTGATGATCTTTGGGTTTATGGTGCCGACCGTTTTTCTGATGGCGCGAACAGCGGTTCAAAGTCACCAGAACAAGGTTCAGGACTGGCTCCCCAAGAATTACTCCGAGACCCGTGACCTGGTTGAGTTTCGCAAGAATTTTGCCGGCGACCAGTTCATTGTTGTCAGCTGGGAGGGTTGCCGAATCGGCGACGATCCGCTGACGGTCGGTGCCGTCCAGGATGATCCGAGAATTCAGCGTTTGGCGGGATTGCTGACCGGGAAAGTTGTCGGAGAAAGCATTGAATCATTGTCCGGTGATGAAGGCCCGGCAATGGAAGAAGTCGAGCGGTTGCGGCTGGAGTCGGACTTGCCCGAATATTTCAGCAGTGTGACCACAGCCCGCGAGACGCTGACGCGGATGACCGACGGTCCACATGCGATGAGTTACAAGACGGCGGT
>JAYVKA010000138.1:0-6955 GCA_043768885.1 Planctomycetota bacterium | reverse complement strand
GGCAGCTGGGTAAGTTCGTGTTTTTCCTTGAAGGAAAGTTTTGCGGATTTCTGTCCCGCACCGTTCGATTCAACCGGATCCGGTTTCCCGGAGTCTTTGTTTTTGGGGCCTGCCCCATCCACGGATTTGCTGGAGATCTGGCTTGCCTTTTCGCTTTGCCGTTTCCAGTCGTCATATCCACCGACGTATTCGCGGACTTCACCGTTCTCGAAAACCAAAGTGCTGCCGACCACGTTGTTCAGGAACTCGCGGTCGTGGCTGATCAACAAAACCGTTCCGTTATAGTCAACCAGGTTTGCTTCCAGCAGCTCCAGCGTCTCGCTGTCGAGGTCGTTCGTCGGTTCGTCCAAAACCAGCAAGTTGGCAGTTCGCGAAAACATTTTGGCCAGCATCAGGCGGTTTCGCTGTCCCCCGGAAAAGAATCGAATCGGACTTCGGGCCTGTTCAGGTGTAAACAGAAAATCCTGCAGGTACCCAATCACATGACGAGACCGGTTTCCGATCGTAATGGTCGTCTTGCCCTCGCCGACATTTTGTTCCGCCGTTTGGTCCGGATCGAGTTGGGCCCGGGTCTGGTCGAAATAGGCAATTTCCAGGTTGGTTCCGAGGCGAACCGATCCGCTCATCGCGGGGAGTTGCCCGAGCAGGCCCTTCAACAGCGTTGATTTACCGACCCCGTTGGGACCGAGGATTCCAATCTTGTCGCCACGCATGATCGTTGTCGTTACGCCGCTGACTATCGTTTTTCCGTCATAGCCGAAACTGGCGTTGTCCGTTTTGAGGACAAGCGCACCACTGCGATCACCGGTTTCAATTTGGAGTTTGACCGTGCCGACTTTGTTCTGCCGGGCTGCCCGTTCCAAACGCAATGCTTCCAGTGCGCGAACCCGGCCTTCGTTTCGCGTTCGGCGAGCCTTGATCCCCTGCCGAATCCAAACTTCTTCTTCGGCCAGTTTCTTGTCAAACAGGGCGTTTTGTTTTTCTTCGGCAGCCAGTGCCGCTTCCTTGCGTTCCAGAAAAGTCGGATAGTCGCAGGACCAGTCGAACAATCGCCCGCGATCGACTTCCAAAATCCGTTTGGCGAGTTGGGTCAAAAACCGTCGATCGTGTGTAACGAAAATCAATGTGCAGGGAAGACTGGACAGAAACTTCTCCAGCCAAACAATCGAATCGATATCGAGGTGGTTGGTCGGTTCGTCCAACAGCAGAACATCTGGCGAGCAGGCAATGGCCCGGGCCAGCAACACACGTCGCTGCATGCCGGTACTCAGCTTCCGAAAATCGGCATTCAGGTCCAGCTGCATTGGCGTAGCAAGTTGTTCGATTCGGTGTTCCGCCCGCCACCCATGTTCGGCCGTTTTCCATTCCGCCGGGAATCCCTGCGAGATGATGTCAAGGACTGAACCGCGGATCTCGTCAGGGACATCCTGGGGGAGCAGAGCAACCTGGGCTCCATCGGCCAACTCGATTCGGCCGTGATCGGGAGTTTCCTGGCTGCACAACAGCCTCATGAACGTGGTTTTGCCCGCGCCATTCCGTCCCAGCAATCCGATTCGCTCGCCGGAAAAGATTCGGCAGTTGACATCATCCAGCAAATGCGGGCCACGATAAGCGATCGAAAGGCCCTCAATGTTCACTATTGGCGCGCCAGAACTCACGATAACTTCAGTTTGGGTGGAAACGGGTTTCCCGCTCGCAAAAGGAACGGCATTAAAACAAAGTAACCACCTGTCTGTATCTGGCCAAGTCCAAGCGTCAAAATGGCAATGTTTCGAAAGGGCGAATAAAAGAGAAAAACTTCCAGGGCCGACTGCTTTTGCATCCGTAATTGCAGATCTTGGTAGACTGTGATTCGCGTGAGCGTCGAGAATGAGTCAGGCCGGCCAGGCATGGAAGTAATGAATCAACTGTTCACCGAACAAATAACATCCGATCGGATCAAGCTTGAGATCAAGGAACGGATGGGCGTTGTTCCTTCGTTTTTTCTGATTGCGGAAGAGACTCCGGAGATTATGGAGTCGTTGTGGCAACAGGCCAAAACGGCCTATTTGGATAATCCGCTGCCATCGATGTTTAAGGAGAAATTGTTTGCTTACGTTTCGCGATTTTGTTCGGCACCTTATTGCATGGCCCGACACAGTGCGTTTCTGATGGGGCGCGGTCGAATCGCAGGTGACAGCAGTTGTATGCCGCTGCGGGGCAGCGAGGTTGTGGAATTGCTCGCCAGACCGACTCCCTCCAATACCGAACTCTTGAGCCGGCTGGAATGGCTCTCGGGAATCGACGAAGCAGTCGAGGAAATTGTGCCAGGTTCGGAGTTGGAACGGGCGCTGCTGGACGTGGCTGCACTGTTGTTTGTCGATGAGTTTCATTCGGGCCAGGCGTTGGTCGCCGGATTCTTGATCGAAAGTAGCAAACAGGAACTCACGCGCATCCTTGGAAGGAGATTGTATCACCATTTGGTTGTCTTTTTGTCATTCATTCGATCAGCCCATTCCTGGACGAAACTTCACAAGGATATCGGGTTTGAACCAGACCTGCTGTTGCTGGACGAACAACAGGATTTGGCGAACTGGATTGCGTCTTGCGAACAGGTCGTCGAATCGGAATCCAGCGGCAGGAGGCAGGATTCGTTCGCGGAAATGCGACAGGTTCAGGAAGACTTTAAATCGGTGATCCTTGACCAGTCACGTTTTTTGGAACAAGAACAGGCGACATTCCAGCAAATCTTTGCGGGGGTCAACTGCATTGCATGGAAATGTGAAGCGGATACCATGCGATTTGTCTACGTTAGCCCAAGTGCCGAAAAGATCCTCGGGTACCCAGCCGAATGCTGGACGGACGCCCCCGATTTTTGGCCGAGTCTGATCAACCAGATGGATCGGGAAGATGCCCTCCAAAGTTGCGTGGAATGGACGCGCAAGGGAATGGATCATCAGTTTCAATACCGGATGACGCACGCCGACGGTCGAACCGTCTGGATCGAGGATTTTGTTCGGCTTGTGCGAAATGAAAACGGAGACGTGACCCACCTTCAGGGACTCATGGTGGACATCACGGCCCAGAAGGAGGCGGAGAGGCAAGCCAGGCAGAGCGAACGGAGGCTGAAAGCCCTTTTCGAGACCCAGCCCGAATGCGTAAAAATTCTGGACGCGGATGGCTGCTTGCTGGAAATGAATCCGGCGGGACTCGCGATGATTGATGCGGAGTCGCTGGGGCAAGTTCAAGGCAAATCTGTTTTGCCATTGATTTGCCGAGAATATCACGAGGTATTCAATGAATCCATTCGAAAAGCCTTTGCGGGTGATCACACTTTTCTGGAATTTGAAGTCATTGGTCTTGGCGGGCGGCGCATCTGGATGGAGTCATTCGCTTCACCCTTGAGGGACGACGACGGAAATGTTGTCGCCCAATTGGCTGTTACCCGCGATATTACTGACAGGAAACTCGCACACTCACAGCTGATTGCCCAAAATGCAATGACGGAAAGTCTGTTGGCGACAACTTTGGACGGATATGTTCTCGCCGACTCGGAAGGCAATTTGATTGATGTAAACCAGTCCTATTGCGATTTGTTGGGATACGATCGGGAAACTCTTCTCGGCATGAAAATGGATCAAATCGAAGCCAGGCCTGGCCCGGAAGTGGTTCAGTCAAGAATTGCTCGAGTGGCAGCCAAAGGTCGTGACCGGTTCGAAACGCAACATCGGCATCGGGACGGGCATTCAATTGACGTGGATGTTTCGATTGTAGTTTTGGACCGATTGCCAAACTCTCCTCTTTTCGCCGCGTTTGTCCGGGACGTCACCGAACAAAAGCGGTCGGCCGAGGCTTTGAAAGAAAGCGAAAGCCGTTTTCGTGCGATGTTCGAGCAAGCTGCCGTTGGAGTTGGCCAAATCGATTCCAGGACCGGTGCCTTTGTCCGAATAAACCAGCGTTACAGCGACATTGTCGGTTATTCGATCGAAGAGTTGCTTTCTTCCGATTTCCAGTCGATCACGCATCCCGACGACCTGCCTCCCGACCTGGAAAACATGCGCCGGTTGCTCGTTGGCGAGATTCATGAATTTACGATGGAGAAACGATATCGCCGAAAGGACGGAAATGTCGTCTGGGTTGCCCTGACCGTCTCACCGTTGTGGAATCCCGGTGAGGAACCCGATTTTCATATCGCCGTGGTTCAGGACATTACGGCCCGAATCATAGCCCTCGAGAGTCTGAAGGCGAGCAAGTCCCAATTGAGAGAGTTGAACAGGGAACTGGAACGACGGATTGAAGTACGGACCGTAGAACTAAAAGACAAGAACCAGGAACTGGAAGGTTTTGCCCACAGCGTTTCGCATGACTTGCGGGCTCCTTTGCGGGCAATGGAAGGATTTGCTGCTGCCCTCGCCGAAGATTATCACGACCAACTGGGTACAAACGGACTGGAATTCGTTCAGCACATTCGGGAATCGGCGAATCGAATGGATGAATTGGTTCACGATCTGCTTTCCTACAGTCAATTGGGTAAAACAGAATTGGGATTGGGCGCGATTGAGCTGGATGGCGTAGCACGAAAAGCACTGGTCCAGCTGGAGGCCATCATCAAAGAGCGGAACGCGGAGATCGAAGTTGGAGACGACTTGTTGACCGTCTCGGCTCACCGTACAACGCTTGTTCAGATCATTGCAAATCTGGTCGCCAATTCCATAAAATTCACGACCGAAAGTGTTCAGCCCAAAATTCGGATTTCGTCGGAACGCCGTGAAAACGGCCAGGTCCGGCTGTCGATTCGCGACAACGGAATAGGAATCGCGAAAGAAGATCAACAGCGGATATTTATGGTCTTTGAACGATTGCACGGCGTTGAGTCATATCCCGGCACTGGCATCGGCTTGGCAATTGTTGCCCGAGGGTGTGAGCGGCTGGGCGGACGATGTGGAGTCATTTCGAAGCCCGGCACGGGAAGCGAATTCTGGATTGAATTCCCGGAAGGCGAATCTGCGTGAGCGACATTGCCTCAAGTGAATACGCCCAAGAGCCTGTCCCAGAACTGATTTGGCTGGGCTGAATCCGCCCAATACGAGACCGAAGCGCGAGCGAGTGAATCCCTTCGTCGCGCGGAAACTCGCTCGCGCTTCGGGCTCGTACGAACACAATTTGATGAATGGAATTGTTTTGGGATAGGTTCTATGTTGAAGCAACAGGTAACATACGTCGCTCCAAACCTCGGATCTGCTCCCTTACAAATGCCAAACCAACTCCCAATTTGTCTGAAAGGCGGCTCGATCGTTGATCCGGCGAATTCGCATGGTTCAGTTGTACGTGATCTTTGGATTCGGGATGGCCGGATTGTTGTACCACCCGATGCCAAAGAAGTGTCGGAGTATCGGACGATCGACTGTTCGGGGCGGGTGCTCATGGCGGGCGGGATCGATATGCATTCGCATATCGTTGGCCCCAAAGTGAATGCCGCCAGAAAATTGCAGCCAGAGTTGTTTGCCGAAGATTTGGCTGGCCGCAGCTCAAATTCTGATTGGCGAAAGGGTGGAAACCGGACAGTCCCAACGGTGATCGATACGGGGTTGAAGTATCTGGGCATGGGTTACACGACTGTGATGGACGCGGCAATTACTCCTTTGGCAGCCCGGCAAATCCACTTCGAGCTGGAACAGTTTCCGGTGGTTGATGCCGGCTTTTACTTGCTGTGCGGAAACAATCATCGCTTGCTGGAATGTGCTGCGACTGGTGACACCGAAAACGCCGCTGAATTTCTTTCGTGGATATTGAATCGATGCGGCGGATATGCGCCGAAGATCGTGAATCCGGGCGGAGTCGAATTGTGGAAACAGCGGCGCGACGGAAATGCCCGCGATCTGGATCAGATAATCGACGGCTGGAACACCACACCGCGGCGAATAATTCAAACGATCACCCGGGCCGCGAACCAGTTGTCACTGCCTCATCCCGTTCATATTCACACCAACAATCTGGGAATGCCCGGCAACTGGCAAACAACGCTGGAAACAATGCGTGCGGTGGATGGATTGCGGGCTCATCTGACCCACATCCAGTTTCACAGCTACGGTGGCGGAGGCAGTGATGCCGGTTCGATTCGCTCCGAGACGTCGCAACTGATCGACTGGGTGAACAACCATCCGGAATTGAGCGTTGATGTCGGGCAGGTTTTGTTTGGGCGAACGACCAGTATGACCGGGGACGGACCACTGGGGCATTGGTTGTCAGAATTGAGTGGAGCGAAATGGTATTCCAGTGACACGGAAATCGAATCGGGTTGCGGAATTTCGCCGATCGAATATCGCGACCGGGATTTGCTGAACTCGATTCAGTGGGCGATCGGGCTGGAATGGTACTTGGGCGTTTCGAATCCATGGCAAGTTGTGATGAGCACCGACCATCCGAACGGGGCAAGTTTTTTGGCCTATCCGCAAATCATCCGGTTGCTGATGGACCGCGAGTTTCGACGTGAATGTCTGGGGCGGTTACCATCGCGGGTTTTGAAACGAACGCGATTGGCCGAGATGGACCGGGAGTATACGCTGGAAGAAATTGCGATCATCACGCGAGCCGGCCCGGCCAGGCTGTTGGGAATGTCGGAAAAAGGACATCTGGAGCCAGGGGCGGTGGCTGATGTGACGGTTTATTCACCTGACGATGACCAGGAAATGATGTTTCAGTTGCCGTGGCTGGTTCTGAAATCGGGATTGCCGGTCCTGGAGGGCGGCGAATTGCGTTCGATTCCGCGAGGCGTGACCCATGCTGTGACTCGGGAACTGGACGGTGATTCAGCGAGAAGTTTTGAGGAGTTCTTTGACGAGAACTATTCATTGCGCCACCAACATTTGGGCCGCACGAAAAACGCCGAACAGTTTTCGCGGAAACTGGAAATCGTAGACGGTTCGGGCCCGTAGTGGACGAGGCTACGAGTCCTTGCGAAGTTGCGATGAAAGGG
>JAYVKA010000137.1:0-14701 GCA_043768885.1 Planctomycetota bacterium | reverse complement strand
GCTGGAATGCGAAAACGCGTTCAAGGCCGAAAGCCGCATTTGTGAGTTCCGGCAGGTTTTGTGCCCCGTGTCACGGCCTACCCGTGAACGTGCCCAGTTTCAAATCTTGCGATTGGGCCGCGCAATCTCACAACAGCACGCGGGCTCCCAGCAGGACGTGGGGAAAACCTGTGAACCAGGCTCTTACAGTGCGCGGCGGTGGCGTCTGCCGCGACCGCGACCACGACCTGACGATGTTGATGGGTCTGACGGTGCGATGCCAAGTTCCTGTTCGGTCAATTCGTCGATCCACGTTTGTAGCGGGTCGTTTTCGAGTGTGCTGTTGATCAATTTTTCAATGTTGGCCAGATCGCTGGATTGGACCGGTTCGAAAAATGAAAAGGCCACGCCGCTGCGTCCTGCACGTCCGGTTCGACCGACGCGGTGAACGTAGTCGTCACTCGCTTCCGGAACGTCGAAATTGATGATGTGCGAAATGTTGCTCACGTCGATCCCGCGGCCAACGACGTCGGTTGCAACGAGGAAATTGATTTCTCCCGAGCGGAATTGTCCCATGGCCTGGTCACGGGCACCCTGCGAAAGGTCGCCATGGATCGTTCCAACACCTTGCAACACCCCGGCCTTCAACAGTTTTCGATACAGCCATTCAGTCCGCAATCGCGTGCGGCAGAAAATGATCGCCTGTTTGGGTTCTTCTCGCTCAATCAGTTTCAACAACGCGTCGAATTTCATTTCGTGATGAACGCGCAGGTAGTACTGGTCGATCGTATCTCCGGCGATGCCGTCGCCGGAGAAATTCAGCAACTTGGGCTGGTACATGTACAGTTTTGCAATCTGTTTGATCGGCCCCGGCAAGGTCGCACTGAACATCAGTGTTTGACGCCGCGCCGGACATTGTCGCAGAATTCGCTCGATGTCGGGACGGAAACCGATGTCCAGCATCCGGTCGGCTTCATCCAGCACAACACATCGCAGGGCAGACGGATCAAACGTGCCCCGTTTCAAGTGATCCAGTACGCGTCCTGGTGTACCGACGATCACCGAAGTTCCCTTGTGGAGCCGGTTGATCTGAGGCTTCATCGGTTTGCCGCCGTACAGCGTGAGGACTTCGATCTTCGTCCCGGCCGCAATCCGTTCAAATTCGCCAGCGACCTGAACGGCCAGCTCGCGGGTTGGGGCGAGGATCAATGCCTGCGGCCGCTGGGTTTGGCTCAGGTCGAGATTCTGCAAAATCGGAATGGCGAATGCAGCAGTCTTGCCGGTACCTGTTCGGGCTTGCCCAACAAGATCCAGTCGCTGAAGTGCCAGAGGGATAATTGCAGCCTGAATCGGCGTGGGCTTTACATAGCCCATTTGCGCGATCGTGTCCTGCAAGTCCTGGGCGATGCCGAGGGAAGAAAAGTCGAGTTGTTGTTTGAGTCGTTTTGGGGCGGGGCGTGCGGCTATCGAAGCCATGTTGGTTCCGTATCTTTCGTTGTTACACAATTCATCCGGGGCGTGGACGTGACAGCTGACTGGCCTGCCTTTTTCGATGGCGGCTGTCGTTGGCTGGCACCGGAGACCTTGTCTTGGTCGCATCCAGGCCCGTTCGATTAAGGGGGTAAATCCCCGGAAAACCCGCCGGCAATTACTGTTTCTGCGCGAGCCGACGGAACTACAAAAATGACCAGAGTCAGGCTGCCGAATAAAGGTTTTCCTGCGGCAGTGCTGACTTTTCGGCAATTGGGCCGATGCACTGATGCGGCAGCGAATCCCTGTTCGCCTGCCTGTGGCCTTTCGCCAAACCCGGTTCTTTCTATGTTTAGGGTAGCCATTTGGCCACAAACAGTCAACGCGAAAAGCACATCGGGGCCCGGGAATTGTTATCGTCATCCGCAAATGAGCTGCTCCAGCGGTTGTTTTCATCCAGTCCTGTTTCTATGGGATCACGTCCGCTGGCACAGCTGGTACGGGAAATTCTGCCTTCGGATTTGTTGCCACTGGTCCGACAGCTCTCCCGTCAGCCCGACAAATTGCCATTGCCCGAGTTCCAAACGCAGATGTCCGCCGTGATCACGCGACTGGCATCGATCCCGTGTGAAGATGCTGATACCAGCCGCCAGATCGCCGAAATCCTCGACGAGATTTACCGACTGACTCCGGCCGAATTGCCGCTGGCATGCGGCTGGCTGATGTGGCTGGGTTCACTGGGAACCGATCATGCAATTGGCTTGTGGGCAGACGCGTTGATTCAACAGCCGCCGGGTTCGCTGCCTGCTTTGCAATGGGTTTTCCAGCCGGTACTCGACCGCGAACGGTTGCCGCCGGACGTCGAACAGAAACTGATCAGCCAGGCGATTTCCGATCCCGTCGTCGCACCCGCCGTTTTGGATTTGTTCAATTATCGTTTTCGAAAAAACAATTCGCGGTCCCATGCAGCGTTGGAGTCGGCAAAGCGATTGACCCACCTCCTTTCGTCCATGGTCCAGCGGATGATGCGGATCGAAGAAGGAGAATTGCCGCCGGGCGAATCACCAGCCGAAATCAGCGCGAACATCAACAACTCGGTGGCGATGATCGTTTCGCTGTGTGATACGCTGGGCCTTTGTCGGTTCGAAGAAGCCGAGGGCCCGCTGCGAAAAGCACTCGAACTAAAGCACCGCCGGATTCAGACCGAATCGTCAGCGGCTTTGGCCCGCCTCGATTTCGACATCGGCAAACAGACGCTGGTTCGACTGGCCGCCGAACCAATCGCAAGATTACGGGTGTTGGCCTATGCCGACGAGATGGGGCTGCTCGACCAGGTTCCCGAAGACCAGCAATCCGACCAGGCCCGTGCCGAAAGCAAACTCGCCATGTGGCTGGCCGAGCCGTCACAAATCGGCATGGCTCCTTCGAAAATGGAAATGCTCGATCGCCGCGAAATTTTCTGGCCTGGATTCGACATCCCGGTCGAGTGTTTTCTGTTTCGTTTTGAATACGGCACGCAATATGTTTCGACCGGAATCGTCGGCCCTTGCGTGCATGCTTTTTCAGTCGATACGTCGTGGATGACGCCGAACGATTTGTTGTCAGCGTTTGCGGGCTGGCAAGCCGAACATGCCGACCTGTTCAATATTCCGGCAGCAGATTTCGCAACCAGTCACGCCCGCTTGCTGGAAGAGTTTCATGAGCAAATGGAGCAAGCCGGTTTCGAAAACATTACATTGCAGCTTGCAGGAAACCTTTTTGGCGAGTGGATTCCGGTAGCCACCGCGCACCGCAACGGCCAACCCGGCACAGTAGTCCCTGACTCCGCCCAGCCCCACTGGTACCCCGATCCCGACGACAGCGAGATCGACCCCGAATTCATCTGGACCACAGAACTGGGCCGCCGCCTCCTCCGCACCTTCAACCCCGCATCGGGGTTCTGAAATTCAGCTTGGTTGACACAATTCAGGCGTGACTGTCCGATGGGGTCGGGTGGTTGGTATACTCGGCACGGAGAAGGCGGTTTGGATTTGGTTGGACTGCCGGATGATTTTCTTTGCTATTGAAATCCATGAACGAAATTACGACTCACAAAATACTGATTGCGGACGATAACCAGGCCAATTGCGAGTTGCTGGAGGCGTTTCTGGTTTCGATCGATTGCGAAATCCGGTTTGCGGCGGACGGGAAACAGACGATTGATCAGGCACGGTCGTTTCAGCCGGACCTGATTCTGCTGGATGTGATGATGCCCAAACTGAGTGGCTTTGAAGTCTGTCAGCAGATCAAAACCGATTCGGCTACCAGCAAGATCATGGTGCTGATGGTGACGGCGCTCAATGAAATCGGCGATATCCAGCGCGCAGTCGATGCGGGAACGAATGATTTCCTGTCCAAGCCGGTGAACAAACTGGAATTGTTGAAACGGGTGGAAAATCTGCTGGCGCTGAAAAACGTCAAGGACGAGAACGAACGGCTTCGACAGTATATACAAAACGTTGAAGAGACATCGCGCAGTGGCTAGCGCATTTTGCCGTCCCGATTTTGGGGTAGTGGACGAGGCTACAAGTCCTCCCGAATTTGCCAATGCAAGGGACTCGTGGCTTCGTCCACTACCTGAAAACATAACGGTGAAGAAAAACTGGCCAATCGCTTCCGGTTACTGTTCAACTCAATCAATTTGGTGACGGTTTCGCGACTGTCCAAAACAGAGGAGCATTTGTGAAACTTGGAATTCTCTCGTGCAGTGCGAGTTGCTACAGCACTCGGCGACTGGTCGAAGCCGCCAAAAAACGGAAGCACAAAGTCCAGGTTCTTGACACGCTGCGATTTTCGATCGACCTCGTCCAGGGGCATCCGGATTTGTATTACTTCGGAAAGCGGTTGTCCCATTTCGATGCGGTGTTGCCCAGGATCGGATCTTCGATCTCGTATTTCGGCACCGCAGTGGTTCGGCAGTTTGAACAGATGGACGTGTTCTGTGCGAACTCGTCGAATGGGATCATGAATTCGCGCGACAAGTTGCGGGCTCTGCAATTTCTCAGCCGCCACAAGCTGGGGATTCCGCAAACGACTTTTGTACGTGACCGAAACGACGTTTTGCCAGCGATCGAACGGGTTGGAGGCGCGCCGGTCATCATCAAATTGCTGGAGGGGACGCAGGGGGTTGGAGTAATTCTGGCCGATTCAACGAAAATCGCCGAAGCGATTATTGAGACTTTGCAGAGTGCCCGTCAAAACGTGCTGGTCCAAAAGTTTGTCAGCGAGAGCCGCGGCAGGGACGTTAGGGCCTTCGTTGTAGGTGACCAGGTTGTTGCGGCGATGCGACGGGTCGCTCAGGGAACCGAGTTTCGCAGCAATGTTCATCGGGGCGGAAGAACGGAGCCGTTGTTGCTGGACGAGACTTATTGTGACACGGCAGTTCGTGCGACGCAGATCATGGGACTGCGGGTTGCGGGGGTGGACATGCTGGAAGGCAAGAATGGTCCGATGATTATCGAAGTCAATTCTTCGCCCGGCCTGGAAGGGATTGAAGGAGCGACGGGACTGGATGTGGCCGGTGCGATTGTCGATTACATGGCGGCACAAGTCAGTTTCCCGGAGCTCGACGTACGCCAGCGATTGACTGTAAGCCGTGGATATGGTGTCGCCGAGTTGCACGTGCCGGAAGGTTCCGAGTACGTTGGCAAAACGATTACCGATTCTGGACTGCAAGAACGGGACATCAACATTCTAACGTTGAATCGTGGCACGACCGTGATTCCAAATCCAAAAGTAACCCGCGTACTGGAGCCGGGCGACCGGTTGTTGTGTTTCGGCAAGCTGGATTCGATGCGCGATATGGTCCCGGAAAAGGCACGACGGGCCCGGCGACCACGTGTTGTGAAATTGTAGTGATTGAATCTGGCCAGGGGGATTCCCTTTGATTTCGTTCCTGTTGCATCCGCAGCGTTGTGTTGTTTTTGTCAGACTCGGTTTCCTGGTCTGCGGAATTTTGTCGGCGCAGGAATCGAAACGGCCGAACATTGTTTTCATCATGGCCGATGATTTGGGTTACGGCGAAACAGGATGCTACGGACAGCAGAAAATCCAGACGCCCAACATCGACCGGTTGGCCAAAGAGGGGCTGCGGTTGACGCAACACTTTTCGGGCGCGCCGACTTGTGCGCCATCCAGATGTGTGTTGCTGACGGGCCAGAATCTGGCTCATGCGGAAATTCGGGGCAATCGTGATTTGGGTATTGGTCGCGAGTTTCCCGGACAGTGGCCGATTACCGAACAGATCGTGACGATTGCCGAAGTGATGCAGCAAGCCGGATATCGGACTGGCGGGTTTGGCAAATGGGGACTGGGGCCGACCGATTCGACCGGGTCGCCGAACCGACAGGGCTTTGACCGGTTTTTCGGTTACAACTGCCAACGCAATGCCCACAGTTACTATCCGCCGTTTCTGGATGATGACGAGGGTCAGCTGGCGATCAACGTGAATCCGGTTCCGGGTCACAAGAAACAGCTCGAAGGCGACGTGCGTGCGGAAGATTATCGGGCCGAGGTTTACGCTCCGGACAAAATTCTGGAAGAGGCTTTGAAGTTTATCGATGCGAATCAGAGGGAGCCGTTTTTTTTGTATTTGCCGTTTGTCGAACCGCACGTCGCGATGCACCCGCCCGAGGAATGGATCGACCGCTATCCAGTCGAATGGGACCAGGCAAACGGAGTCTATCGCGGCCAGAACGGATATTTGCCACACCCGCGACCAAGAGCAGCGTATGCCGCGATGATTTCCGATCTCGACGAACATGTTGGAACGATTGTCGAGCGGCTGGAGAAACTTGGTTTGCTTGAAAACACGATCATCGTTTTTACATCCGACAACGGCCCGACTCATGGCGGTCAGGACAATGCGTTTCATGTTGGCGGGGCAGGGGTTGATTTCTTCGAATCGACTGGTGGGCTGCGCGGATTCAAGGGGAGCTGTTACGAAGGTGGCATTCGCGTGCCGTGCATCGTCCGCTGGCCTGGAAAAGTTGCGAAGTCCAGCGAGAACAGCGAGCCGTCGTATTTCGCTGACTGGTTTCCGACTCTGACTGCGATTGCAGGCGGAAAATTGCCGGTCGGCCAGCATCTGGATGGCATTGATTTGAATTCGGTGCTCTTGGGCGGCAAATTGCCAGAACGAATCGAGCCGATGATCTGGGATTTTGGCGAGTACGGCGGAATCGTGGCGATTCGCGACGGAGACTTCAAGGCGATTCGGCGCAATGTCAACCAGAAAAACCCGGAGCCGTGGGAGCTTTACAATCTAGCGACCGATTCAGGTGAGAAACAGGATTTGGCAAAAGAAAATCCGGAGCGGGTCCAAAAAATGGAAGCGGTATACATCAGTCACCGCACAGTCGAGCCGGACTTTCCGAATCTGTTGTACGACAAATGACCTGGCTGGTGTATGTTGATTGCGTGAGCAATTTGCACATTGCTCGCGGGTTCAAATGGAATTGCAAGCAATGGAACAGGAAAAAACGGAAACCGGGTCAGCCGGCAAGTCATCGGAAATCGACCGTCCAAAGCTGCCCAGGAAAGATCCTCATGTTTGGGGCAAGGTCGAGGTCCAGCCCGGCGAGGGGCGCGCGGTCCAGCTGGTGGTTTCAGAGAGTTTTAGCGGACTGTCCCTTCCGATTCCGGTTTTTGTAAAGCGTTCGCCGAATCCCGGCCCAGTCGTTTTTGTTACGGCAGCAATCCATGGCGACGAGATTAACGGGACCGGCGCGATTCGGCAGTTGATAACGGATCAAAACGTTCGGCTGAACAAGGGAACCCTGATTCTGGTTCCGGTTGTCAACATCACCGGCTTTGACCGCCACTCACGATACCTTCCCGATCGCCGCGATTTGAATCGTTGTTTTCCCGGAACGAAAAAGGGAAGTCTTGCTTCGCGAATGTCACGGATCATTTTTCAGGAAATCGTTGGGCGTTGCGATTTTGGAATCGATTTGCATACGGCGTCGGTGCGGCGAACAAACTTTCCGAACATTCGCGCCGACATGAAGGACCCGGAAGTCGTAAAACTAGCTCATGCATTTGGCGGCGAATTGATCGTGGATGGGCGCGGGCCGGATGGCGCGTTTCGACGGGAGGCTTGCAAAGCGGGTTGTCCGACAATTGTGCTGGAGGCCGGGGAGGTCTGGAAAGTCGAGCCGGCCGTCGTTCGATATGCGGTTCGTGGAATCCGGAATGTATTGACGACATTGGGAATGATAGAACAGCCGGTTGTCGCGCCTGCCTGGCAAATGGTGATTCGAAAATCGACCTGGGTTCGGGCCGACCTCGGCGGCTTTTTGCAGTTTCATGTGACTTCGGGAGATCTGGTTCGAAAAGGGATGCCGCTGGCGACAAACTCCAGCCTGACGGGAAGCAGTCTGAACACACTCGAGTCACCCTTTGATGCCATCGTGCTGGGAATGACCACGTTGCCAGCGATTTCGCCAGGCGATCCAGTTTGTAATCTGGCCAGCATTTCTTCCGACGAGTTTGACACGGTCGAGGCTTCACGACTGTCTGTGTTCTCGTCGCTGGAAGAGATCCTGCATGATGAACTGGCGACCAATGTGATGGTCGTGCCTGCCCATCAGAATGAACAACGGCAGGCCTCCAGACCCGATTCCGCAGATGCCCTGGACGAGTCTGCGGAGCGTGAATGAATGGGGGGGGGGGTTATTCAGGTCTGCCGTCGCGCTGGCTGCGTTGCGCGTTGATCTTTCGTTCGAGGTCAGCGATTTCTTGCTGCATCGTTTCCAGCTCGGCCGTTCGTTTTTGAAGTAGCACGGAAATCGCTTCAACATCCTTTTGCAGGTTTGTGTTGTCCTGGCCGATTTTTGTCAGGATATCATCACGCTTGGCAATTTGTGCCTGGGCGTTGGCCAGCACTGCGGCCTGGGCATCGTTTTGCAATCGAAGTTCGTCTGCGCTTTTTCCCAAATCAACTGCCTGGCGTCGAAAGTCAGCAAACACGGACGGAAAGTTATGAAGATGCCGGCGAAAAATCCGGTCGACTTCGGTCACGTCTTCGCGTTGGTTGAACGGTTCGATCGCGGTTTGGTCGGCTCGGGTATAACCTGTGGCAGTCGGCAAATCGATTAGGACCTCTTCGTTTGGATTGAAGGAGAGAGTATCCCCCCCTTCCAAATGCAAGGCTGGATCAATCGCTTCACCGAGCAGCGTGTAGCCGCCGTCCGTAGTCAAATTGCCCTGACCGTTGACCTTGTAGGTGCGATTGGATTTTTTGTTGAATCGATAGCGCACGAAAACTTCTTCGGGGTCCGGCACATATCGCTGGTTGATTCGGGTAGCGGAATTCTCTTCGATCCATCGATCGATTTCGCCGAGCGAACGGCCATCAAACGCCAGCCGGTCGATTAGTGCTTCGTATTCGGAACTGGCCGGATCCATGCCAACATTTTCCGCTGATACGTGGGTTTCCACCAACTTCTGGCGAAACTCGGCTAACGTCATCACTGTGCCGTCTTCTTTTTGGCGGGTGAAAACGTCGTGTTGATCGCTGGGCATTTTTTCGAACAGCGTCCACGAGCCTGGCGCCTGGTAGACTTCGTCGTTCAATACGAGTTCGGGAATCAGTTCCAGCGAATCGGCTTTCTCGTTGGCCACGCGAAACGTTCCCACAAATTTTGCGGGATAGGCCAGTGTGTCCGATTGGTCATCCAGAAAAGATTCATACTGGCCATCCAGAAATGCATAGACAAGTACATTTTCCAGCGAACCAATGTGCGAGTCGCCAGCAGCGCGAGCTTGTGGAAACGTGAATACGCGGTTAGGAGCCTTCTCAGTGATCGTTCCATTCATCCAAACCCGACCGCGACCGGTCAGGCGAAGCTTGAGTTCTTCTTCGACGCCACGCAGGGAATCAGCCGAATAAAACGACGCTGCTGCTTCGCCGAACCGCTGCTTGTTCAATTCGGCAGTTACAGTGGCCAGTTGCTCTTCCGTGTTTTTTACAGCGCGCAAATCCCTGCTTCGATACTGAAGCGTCTTGGCCGCGCCCATGCTGGCAGCGACAGTGCCAATGAACGTCAAACACAGAATTACGATGTGTGACCAGTGCCAGTTACGAACGGTCATGACTGTAAAAACAATCAACAGCACGAACATCAAACCGAATATCAGATAACCAATCATGAGACCTGGCCGTTTGGTCAATGGATGCGAAAAAAAACAGGCAACCGGACAGCGATGCGCGTCGTGAAAATGCGCAGCTGGCCAGAATCTCCCAGATTTACATGATAAATTGGGCTGTTATCCGGGTCAACAAATCCAATCGACTTCCAGACATAAACTGGTTCAATACTTTCGGCAATCTGGCACGACTCTGCCATCACGGGACGTTTGCTTAAGTAAAAACCGCTACAACCCCGAAAACCAGTAAAAGGCCATTGAGATGGTAAAGTCAGCCAGGATGCGCAAGGACGTCGCGTAAACCAGCTGGTTGGCAAGTTTAAAGGCCACTTTCAGCCGCTTTTGCCCGATCCCGCATGAATTTGTCGGGCAATGCGTTTGAAAACCGGTATTCCGGGACACCAGGGCCTATTTCCCGCAGGCCTTGGTCAAATCCAGGAATTGGCAGCTGAGTGGCAGAAATCAAGGAGGAGCCGTTCGTGACCCAAACCAGTTTGCGAGTCCGCATTGCCTGCATTTTGGCAATTGCTGGGACTGCGATCTTGCCAGCCTGCCATCGGGGATACTACCGCCGAATAGCGGACAGTGAAGCCAAAAGTTTGGTAATCCAAAAGGTCACGGACCCCCGGCTGACCGCTGCCACGGGCGAGTTGGCCGTTGATCCGGCCAGCCGCATGTTCGACCCGTTTTCCCGTGACCATCCGCCGATTCCGGCTGACGATCCGGAATCCCACAAGCTCATGAATTGCGTCGATGGTCGGAGCGGTTATCCACATTGGCATGCAAACGGCGACGTTAATTCGGTGGAAAACCCGGAGTGGACGTCGTGGTTACCAAAGAATGAAGAAGGCGTTGTCCTGGTCGATGCAAGATCGGCGGTCGAGTTGGCCTATATCCATTCCAGTGACTACCAACGCCAGCGCGAAGAATTGTACCTCTCAGCTTTGGACGTTTCGCTGGAGCGTTTTGGTTTTGACTCTCAACTCTTTGCCGGATTCAATTCGTTTTTTGATGCCCAAGGCAGCATCAGGGGTGGTGGCAGTTCGAGATCGAACTTGTCGGTTGGTCTGGGAGCAACAGGAGGAGGAATCAGTCTTCGCAAGCTGGGTACAACCGGCACCACTTTTGTGGTCGGCCTGGCCAATACGGTCTTGTGGAATTTTGCCGGAGCCAATACGCAATCGGCTTCCAGCCTCGTCAACTTCTCGCTGATCCAGCCGCTGTTGCGTGGCGGTGGTCGCGATCGAATCATGGAATCACTGACCCAAGCTGAGCGTACACTGCTGGCCAACGTCCGACAGATGGAACGGTACCAACAGGGCTTTCATTTGCAGGTCGTGACGGGGCGATCGGCGGGGCCAGGCCCCAGTCGTGGAGGTGCTTTCCTGAGTCCTCCCCCCGGTTCGCCGCAAACTGCCGGTGGAATTCTGGGCCTGCTGGAAACCCAACAACAAATCCGTTTTGCCGAATTCAATGTTCAACAACAGCTGGACGTGTCAGATCAGCTGCGAGAATTCTTTAGGGAAGCGCGGATCGACTTGTTGCAGGTCCGCCAGTCGGAAAACGTCTTGTATGACTCCCAGGCTTCGCTGTTGTCACAGAGGACCAACTACCAAAACCAGCTGGACCGTTTCAAACAGACTTTGGGCTTGCCGCCGTGGCTGGAGCTAAGAATCGAAGACAGCTTTCTGGATCAATTCAAGTTGATTGGGGACAATCTGCAGTTGAGGCTGTTGGCGATCAACCAGTTGCGCAAGGACGTTGGCGATGACCTGCGTAATGTCAGGGATCTGATGCCTATCAACAGTGAAGGTGCGGCCGTTCCAGGCTTTCAGTTTCCTGCCGAGATCGATGGCCAAATCGCAAAGTTGCGACCGCGGCTGGAGCAGGCACTGGAAGTTACCAAGATTGTGTTTGAGAAAGACCTAAAGGAACTGGATGCTGACCTGGAAAAATTGCAGGAAGTCCGGCCTCGCCGGCTGAAGTACCTTGAACAACTGCGGGAGCAAATTCTTGCGGGAGAATTCGATACGGAAGTCGATATGACGCTGCTGGACCCAAAGAACATTCCCGAAGCAGAAAAACTGCAGGGCCAATTGCAGGAAACTGTGAAAAAGCTTGGAACTCTTCAGGGAGAGATTGAAAAACTTACTGCCACAATCGACGGTATTTCAGTAACGCGGGAAAATTCGACAGCGGTAGATTTTTTCGCGGTGCTGGATAACGAATTGCTCATCGAAATTCCCCGTCAGTTAACCGTGCTCAGCAACTACCTGATCGAATTTTCGTTGACCCAGGCCCAGGCTCGCAGCAACTCGATTGAATTGCAGGATGTGAACATGGATGCTGAATCGGCGACTGCGATTGCCCGTTGCCTGAGACTGGACTGGATGAATGCAAGGGCCAGCCTGGTTGATACCTGGCGTCAAATAGAATTTGCTGCCGACCAGCTGGAAAGCCAGTTTGATCTTGTTTTTGATGGAAGCGTTGGAAATGTCGGAGACAATCCGTTCAACCTTCGATTTGACAACGGTAACCTGCGGGGGGGATTCCGCTTTGACACGCCATTGATCCGTATGTCTGAAAGGAACCAGTACCGCCAGGCATTGATCCGATACCAGCAGGCTCGCCGTTCGTACTATCAGTTCGAAGACGAGATGTCGCGCAACCTGCGACAGTCCGTTCGAACGATTCAATTGAACCGTTTGTTATTTGAACTGAACCGCGTCAACGTGCAGGTAGCGATTCAGCAAGTCGAAGCCGCACGATTCCGGCTGGACGAACCGGCCCCATTTCAGGCAGGCGGTGGCGCACGATCAGGATTGGGTGCGACCACCGCACGGGACTTGACGGGAGCGATCAGCCAGTTGAATTCGGTACAAACCCGGTTTCTGAACGTGTGGGTTGATTACGAATCGTTGCGGCGAAATCTCGATTACGATCTTGGGACTTTCCGGTTGGATGAACGGGGACAATGGATCGATCCCGGTGTCATTGACAGCGAATTGCCGTATCGATTCTGTGCAGAGTTGGGACTGGATCCGTCGTGTCTGGAATGCGAAGCATTGCCGATGGAGCAGGGCGGAACCAAGGCGGCACCTGGCGATCAACCCGCGAAGGAAAAGCCGGATGTGAAGAACGAGCCCGAGTTGAACGAAGAGGCAGGAGAAAGGGCCGGCGCCGTTGGTTTCCAGGGAAGCCCCGTTGTTTCCAGTGGTTCCAACCGGGTGACGGTGCTCAGTCCGCAGCTTCCGATTTTCGAAGGATCGGAAACCAGTGAATTTGCCCAGCCAAGGCTTCCCAAATCGAATTAGCAGCGTTCATCGCGAACGCCCGAAACCTCCTGTGGAATATTCCCGAATTATCGAGCGGATGGATCGGGTTGTCACGTTTGGGGAGAATGAGGGCACCCGACTTGAGGTCAAGTGTCTCTTTCCCTGGTTTCCGGTGCGACCAAATCGCCTTTCCCGTATCAGCGGAAAATGGCCCTGATTCCGCCGCCGAGGGCGTGAAAATCCGCCAAATCCCCAATCAAACCCGTCATTTGGGTTCGGACCGGAACTTTTGGGTGCCAAGGGGGGTTAAACGAACACGATCTCAAGGCTGACCGGGATGCGGTTTATCAGGAATTTCCATGGGAAAAGCTGGTAATTGCAGTTAGCCTTCCAGAGTGGTGTTGATTATTTTTGGGCTTCGATAGTTCGGGTCGCTTAGGCTGGCAAATACGGTCTTTGGATTGGCCTGATTTTCTTGGTTGTCCCGGTACCAAGTTGAGCGGTAAGCATTCGTTCCTGTCAGAGAGCGTCCACTCACGTGATTTGGGACTTTGGCAGTCAGCATGAAAACGGTGATTCAAGATGAAAAATGGAAACTGCTCGCGTCACGTTGTTCTTGGCAAAGTCCGACGAGGCTCGACCGGCATGGTCGTGTTGGTGATCGTCGTGGCCTTGGCGCTGGTTGGATACGGCGGCTACTGGCTGTACAACAGTTCCCAGATCGGAAAAGCAGAATTCAAGCCGATCACGGCTTTCGTTGTTGAGGGAGAGTTCATCGCCCAGGTTTTGGACCAGGGAGAAATTCAAAGTAGCGAGAACGTCGAGATCCGTTGTAATGCACGGGCCCGAAATGGAGAGCTGAGAGTTATCGAAGTTGTGGCCGAAGGAACGCTGGTTAAAGGCGGCGACTTCCTGGTACGGTTGGATCAGACCATTTTTGAAACGGAACGGGAGCAGCAAAAGATCAAGTTGGCCAATGCCCAAACCGCCAAAATTCAGTCGGAAGCGGCATTGAAAGCGGCAGAGGCCTCCTTGAATGAATACAAGGAAGGCATTTTCGTCGAAGCAAAAAAGACGATTGAAAACGAAATCTTTGACGCGGAAGCCGGCATCCTGATGGCGAAGCAGGAACTGGACCAGTCGAAAGCAGTTTTGGAACACAGCATCAAGCTTCACGAGAAGGGATTTATTCCCACCCAGACCCGGGACGCGGATGCGTTTGCAGTGGAACGTGCAAAGAAGAATTTGGAGAAAGCTGACAACTCTGTGTCATTGGCCCGCATGAAACTGGATGTGCTTGAGCGAATTACACAAAAAAAGGAAATCGATGTCTTGATGTCTGAAATTGCGGCCGCCAAGGTCAAGCAAGACAACGATTCCGAAGCGTTCAAGATCGAGGAGCAAAACCTCGCAGACATCAATCAGCAAATCGAGAACTGTGAAATCAAGGTGCCGCCAGGTGTTCAGGGACAGGTTGTTTACGCCAAAGAATCATCACGCAGCGGTACCGAATGGATGCTGGAAGAAGGCACCACGGTTCGTGAAAACCAGGTGTTGTTGCGACTGCCCGATCCGGGCAAGATGGAAGTCAAGGCGTTGATCAACGAGCAGAGTATTACGATGATCAAGCTGGGAATGCCAGCTTCGATCAAGGTCGATGCCCTCAACAATCAGGCCTTGACCGGCAAAGTTACGCGGGTCAGCCAGTATGCCGAACAGAACAGCTGGATGTCCGCATCGAACATTCGAAAGTATGCGGTGCTGGTCAAGATCACGAGTCCGCCCGAAGT
>JAYVKA010000136.1:0-2689 GCA_043768885.1 Planctomycetota bacterium | reverse complement strand
TGGAAGTACGCCCCAGGCCCGGGTCGATTTGGCAACCGGATCGTTTTTGTCGATACAGCGACCGCCGGGGGGCCAATAACTGGCGACCGTCAATTTCACGGCACTTCGTTTTCGTTCGAGGACGAAAACGTTTTGCACGGTTCCTTTTCCATAAGTTTGCTCGCCAATCACGATTGCACGATGATGATCCTGCAAACAGGCGGCAACGATTTCACTTGCGCTTGCAGAATTTCGATTGACCAGAATTACGAGTGGCATGTTGGATGGAATCTCCATGCCGCTGGAAGAGACGTAGGAATCGATCAGTTTTTTGTTGCGGCCCCGCGTTTCGACGATCGTCAAGCCGCCTTCCAGAAACATGTCGCAAATCTCGACGGCCGAATTGAGTGGTCCGCCGCCATTGTTCCGCAAGTCGAGAATCAGGCTGTCTGTTTTGCCGGATATGGATTTCAGTGCTGCGCTCATCTCGGACGTCGTTCGCTGGCCAAACTGGTCCATTCGCAGGTAACCGATTCGTGGATACTCCTGCATGTAAAAATTTCTTGTCCCGTCGGGATTCGTCGTATCGCCAAAGACTGAAGTCACCGGAATCAGTCGGCGCGTCAGGTCAACGGAAAAATCCTTGTCAGCGCGACGGATGTCCAAACGGACTTGATTCTCAATGGGTCCGCGCATCAGTTCGATACATTCGCGTCGGGTTTTTCCAAGCGTGGTTTTTCCGTCAATCGCAGTGACAAGGTCATTGGAACGCAAACCAGCTTCGAAGGACGGAGTCGCAGGCATCGGGGCGGTAATTCTGAGGAATCCGGACACTTCGTCTTCGTCCACATACATTCCGACACCGCCGAAAACCTGCTCGATGTTCTCATCAAACATCTTGTAAGAATCTCCGGCGAGATAAACGCTGTGAATGTCGAGGTTGGTGAGCATTCCCGACATCGCAGAATCGAACAGGCTGCGGCTTACGGGCGACGCCAGGTGCTCGTGTTGCACAAGTTCAACCACTTCGGCAAACAGGTTGGCAAATCGGTTTTTGGCAGCTGCGAAATAGCAGGTCAGCGATACGATCGTGCAAATGGCGAGGACGACAATATTTTTGAGTGGCATGTTGTGCGTTTCAGAAAACGAGGCGGCGGGTCAGGGCCAAACCACCAATCTAACCGATTTTCGCACCTTGTTGGACTTCGGTTTTGTCCGGAAACCAAAAAACCCCGGAGCGGCGTGAGAGAACGCTCCGGGGCGATTGGTGTCGCGCTGGCTTCTGGTTTGACAGAGCCGATGACGGGTTTGGCCTCCACAGCAGATTTGCAGCAGCCCGCTTTGTGGAGTTTTCACCTGTTCTGGGGCAGGTGTTGCCGTCAGTGGTCACGCGACTTAATTCAATTGGTTTTCCGATTCGTTGGCAGTCTCATTCTGTTTAGCGATTGGTTCGGCCACTGGTCGTCGCAGGTTGCAACGCGGTAGACCGATCGGCGATCCGCATTTGGCCGCGGAAGGTTTCGTTCTGTCGAAGGATGTAAAACCTGAACTCGTCTCGACGACGGATTTCCGGTCGATCGAGTATGTAAGCGAGGTTGTCAATCGATTCTGTTTTCAGTCCAAACATCGCAACCAAAATGTCACCTGGCTGGATGCCTTCGGTAAAGGCCGGGCTGCCCGGTCGCACTTCGGTCACTTGCAGGCCCCGCTGGTAATCCGGATGGCGACCAGACATCTGTGCCTCGCCGATTTCGACGACTTTCAATCCGATCGGCATCCAGGCGAGTGGATCACCGTCGCTGCTGGAAAAGGAAGCTGCGATTGCGGTGGATCCAGCTGGCTCCAACGTCAGTTCTACGGCCAACGGTTCGACGGTACCCGAACGAAGAACGGACAGGGCCAGTTTTCGACCCGGAGCCTGTTCCAGCAAAGCCCGATAAAAATCAACGGCACGCAAAGCCGGTTTTCCATCGATCGACGCGATCACATCACCGACCGCCAATCCGGCCGACGCAGCCGGAGAAGCCGCCGCGACCGAACGAATCACGACACCCGGAGTATTTCCGTCAAACCGCGTTTCAACTGTCAAACCATGACGGACGGTATTGCGTGTGTGATTGTCGATCAAGTCCGCCGCGACTTGAATTGCTTTGTCAACTGGAATGGCAAAGGCGATCCCCTGGGCACCGACCCGCACCGCCACGTTGACTCCGATCATCTCTCCGTCCAGGTTCAGCAGCGGTCCACCGCTGTTGCCTGGATTGATCGAAGCATCGGTCTGAATCAAGTGTTCGTAAATCTGGGTGTCGTTGACCTGGACCGTGCGGTCGAGGTGGCTGACGATCCCGGTTGTTACCGTGTGTTCGTATCCGTATGCGTTCCCGACCGCCGCGACTGTTTCTGCCAACATCAGGTCGGCAGAACGTCCTTGTCGAATTTCCGGCAGCGGATAACTGACATTGATTTTGATGATCGCCAGATCAGTCACGGGGTCGTGGGCAATCAGCGTCGCCCAACATTGTTGATGGTCACGGGTCGTCACCTGAATGTTCTTTACATCCTGCACGACGTGATAGTTGGTTAACACGTAACCGCGCGAGTCGATGACGACTCCGGTTCCCATGCCGTTCACCAGGCGGGCTTCCTCGTTCGCCGCGTCCAACGGGCCGGGCGTGATGGTCTTCTTGCCACGCAGGTTGACGACCGAGTC
>JAYVKA010000135.1:0-7609 GCA_043768885.1 Planctomycetota bacterium | reverse complement strand
GCAAAACCATGTTCAACAGCTTTCGAACCGGAGCACTCTCGACGAGCTCGGAAACGTCGCTCAGGTTGATCGCTCCACCACCGCCCAGCCGCTCGCTGGCTTCCTTCAATGCGCTGTCCGCCTTGAGTTCGTCGATGATCTTTTCAATGCTTTCCGATTCGGCATTGAAGTACTTGTCGATGGAGCGAATGATCTGGGCTTCACTGGCAACCAGCAACCGGATTTCATAACCGAGGAACCGTCGCAATTCATCCTGCATCGCGATGTTTTGCGGATCGCATGCGGCCAACGTCAAAACGTTGTCACGAATCTGCAACGGAATTACGCGATACAACTGGGCCATCGCATCAGTAATCACTTCGCGAGCATCGTCGGGAGGCACAACGCCCTCCAGATCAACGGTCTGCATTCCGAACTGTTCGCCCAGCGCCTGAACCAGTTGATCATCGGAAACCAGGCCCATGTCTTCGGCGATCTTGCCGATCTTTTGGCCCGGGTTTTGGTTCTGCTCTTCGATCAGCATTTCCAGCTGATCGTCGGTCATAAAACCAAGGTCAACCAGAATCTGTCCCAGTCGGCGAATGGCCATAATTCAAAATTCCATCAGTGAAATAAAAGCGGTACTCAATCGAAACTGTCGCAAAAACACGTCTTTTGGCGACGCAATCGTTCCTGTGGGCTGACTAGCCATCGTCTTCTTCGTGCATGTCATCGCCGTATTCCATCGCTTCGCCTTCGTCGAGTTGTCGACGTGCAGTCGCGATCTTTCGGGCCAGCGAATCCGGGTCTTGCGCTTTGGCGAGAACATCATCCACTTCGCATTTCTCATCCCGCCACAAGTTGAACAGGCAGTCGTCCATCAGCATCATGCCAAACTTCGCACCTGTCTGAATCGCAGAGTTGATGCGGAACGTCTTGTTCTCGCGAATCAGGTTGGATACGGCTGACGTGACCACCAGAGATTCGTAACCCGCGACTCGCCCGCCACCGATTCGTGGCAACAATGTTTGGGCCAATACGCCAATCAGAGAAGTCGACAATTGGGTTCGAATCTGGTCCTGAAGGTTTCCTGGAAACGCATCGATTACGCGGTTCACAGTTCCCTGTGCACTGTTCGTGTGCAAAGTCGCAAAAACGATGTGGCCTGTTTCGGCGGCCGTAATCGCCGCCTCGATCGTCTCCAGGTCGCGCATCTCACCCACCAGAATCACGTCCGGATCCTGACGCAACGCGCGGCGAATCGCATCGGAAAAGCTCGGCACGTCAACGTGAACTTCGCGCTGGTTGACCGTTGATTTCTTGTGGTAATGATAAAACTCGATCGGGTCTTCGAGCGTGATGATGTGGTGGTCTACCCGCTCGTTGATATAGTTCACCAGCGAAGCAAGAGTCGTGCTTTTGCCGGATCCGGTTGGACCGGTCACGAGAATCAATCCGCGCGGCCGCATGCAAAGTTTGGTGAATACTTCCGGTACACCCAGTACTTCCGGGGGCAGCATCGTGTTCGGAATCAAACGCAATACCATGCCGATATTGCCACGCTGCTTGAAAATCGAAACGCGAAAACGGGCCTTGTCGCCAAACGCGAAACCAAAGTCGGCGGTACCCGCTTCCTGAAGTTCCCGTTGGCATCGTTCCGGTGAAATACTTTTCATCAGCGAAACGGTGTCGTCGGGCTCCAGAACCTTCGTTTCCAGACGCCGCAATCGACCGTGCAATCGGAATACGGGGGGTTGCCCCACTGCAATGTGAATATCACTTGCGCCCTGCTTGACGCACGCTTCCAACAATTTGTCGATCAGCACTGATGCCATGTGCCAGCCTCGCCTCTCTGTAAAAGTACTTCAGACATTCGTGGGCCAAAATCTGAGGTGCCCGTTCGATGCCAACCAAATCAAAATGCCATTCCAAAATCGCGTTCCAAATGCGCTCAAAATCAGGATTTTGGGCGAATGTTGAACCCCAAACTTAATACCGACCGGTTCCAGATGGATTTGGAGCCGGGAAATCCAGGTGATTCACACCAATTGTTGTTGAAATCAACCATGGAAACAACAAAAACCCGCAAAAAACCACGAATTCAAGCCGGGCGGCGTCGAAATCGGCAGATTTTCGTGCATTCTACATATCCTGCTCGGTTTTCTTGGCCACCCGATAAACCTCTTCAAACGTTGTAATCCCCGCCAACACCTTGTTCACGCCGTCTTTGAACAGCGTGTCCATTCCGGCCTTGATTGCGTGCGCTCGAAGGACTTGTGTAGAAGCATCGGTGAAAATCAGTTCACGGGCTTTGGCATCAATGATGAACAACTCGTAGATTCCCAGCCGGCCTTTGTAGCCCGTTTTCTGACAAGTATTACAGCCTTTGCCCTTCATGAAGTTGGCTGACTTGATCTGTTCAGCAGTCAGCCCGATTTCGTCGAGCAGCTCTTTAGGGGGGGTAAATCTAGCTTTGCATTTGGAGCAAATTGTTCGCACCAGTCGCTGGGCGACGATCGCCACGACGCTGCTCGCAACCAAATATCCGGGCACTCCCATATCGACCATCCGCGTAACAGCACTAGGCGCATCGTTCGTGTGCAGTGTACTAAAAACAAGGTGTCCAGTAAGACTGGCTTGGATTCCCATCGAAACGGTCTCGGCGTCCCGCATCTCACCAACGAGGATGATGTTCGGGGCCTGACGCAACATCGACCTGATGATCCGGGCAAAATCGAGTCCGATCGAATGCCGAACCTCGACTTGGTTGATCCCCGGCAGGTAGTATTCGACGGGGTCCTCAGCGGTAATGATTTTTTTGTCTGGGCGGTTTAGGCTGTTCATTGCGGCGTAGAGCGTCGTTGTCTTTCCTGAGCCAGTCGGTCCCGTAACCAGGATAATTCCATTGGGTCGCCGGATCAGGCCAGAGAAGATCTTGAACGTCTTTTCGGAGAAACCCAACTGCTTGACGCTGACCCGGATATTGTCCTTGTCCAACAGTCGCATGACGCAGGACTGCCCGTGGTTGGTAGGAATAATGCTTACCCGAAGGTCAAGCTCCTTTTCGCCAACGCTCACTTTGATCCGTCCGTCCTGGGGTCTTCGCCGTTCAGCGATATCGATTTTGGACAGAATTTTGACCCTCGAAACGATGGCTCCAAGCTGCCGGCGTGGCAGTGTATCCCTTTCGTGCAGAATCCCGTCGATTCGGTATCGGATCCGAACGCGGTCTTCAAAGGGCTCGATATGAATATCCGATGCTCGTAACTGAACTGCTTCAGTGATCATTAGCTGGACCAACCGAACAATTGGGGCGCTCGATTCATCGATGCTGTCTTCTGATTTTCCAGTGCTGTCGTCTTCGGTCTCGGTAAAGTCGATGGCGGTATCGGTGAATTCCTGCAAAATCGAGTCAGCCGACTCGCCTTCGACCTGACCATACAATCGGTTGATGTATTCCAGAATCTTGGCTTGGGGTGCCAAAGCCACCGCGATGTCCCTGTTCAGGATAAAACGCAGTTTGTCCATCGTGTCCACATCGGACGCGTTAGCCATTGCGACGGTCAATCGGCCTTCGTCGAAAGTCAGGGGGAGCACCACATTTTCGCGTGCAACGGACTCCGGCATGAGTTCAACGACTCTTTCCGGAATGCTGATCGTGTCGAGATCGACGTAGGGAATTCGGGACCATTTGGCCTGCGCACGAACCACTTCCTCTTCGGTGGCATATCCAAGTTTTACCAATGCCTTGGCAACCGGAATCCCCTGCTGTTTGGACAGCCCGGATGCGTCAACAATCTGGTCGTCGCTGACGACCTGAGCCTTGACCAACAATTTCAACCACGCGTTTTCTTCACGCTGCATGGACCCACCCTTCTTTCTTCGTTCCAGGGGCCCAAATCAGAAAGAATCGGGCTCTAGCACCATGATACCCGCCCCGACGTAAAAATGAATCGACGATTACCGGGCTTTCGCAACTCAGTGCATAAATAAGCCTGGAAATTGCCTGAGCATTTTGATTAACCGCCTCAGACCAACGCCATTATCGGCACCCGGCAGCATGGATTCGGCTTCCTGCATGTCGTTTTCGGAGCCCGGATTTTTGAAAAGCCAGAACCGCATTCCAAATCAGGAACCACACAGACTGCGTTCAATTTTGGTGAATGCAAGGCCAAATTCAGGGTCGATTTCGCTTACCGGCCCGTTCCACGGCCCAAAATCCGGAGGCCGTATGCCTGTTGTCGGATATCGTCCGCTTCTTCAAATCTTCCGATTTCCTCGAGGTCAGCGGCTGCCTCATCCAACGTTCGTGCAATTCGCCTGAGGGAAACCGCATCATGGGAGGGCACCCCGGCTCCAATGGAATTCTGAAAGCCGACAGCTTGATCTGAAAAACGGTCAGACACCGGCATTTTAATGGGAAGCGGTTGCAACGGTTGCGGCGAAACAGAATTTCGATTGCCGCTTCCCACATATTGACCCGGCTGGAAAACCCTAAATGGCAAGGGCCGATTCCCCTCAGGAGTGACGATTGGCAATTGGGTTTGTTCATGTTGAGGATCGGTTGCGAGTTGGATTAGCTCCTGACGAAAGACCTCTTCCTGCGATCCTGCAGGATCGAGTGCGTGAAACGCCCTGGAAACAACGCTTCCCTGATTCTCACGGATTTTTTCCAAGTCACTGACCATTGCGTCAACCATTTGGTTGGACATCGGTGCAGGGGATGGAAGCCTCTCGTTAAACAAATGGGATTGTTGCGCTGCCGTTTGATTGGAAAGAGAAGGAACCGGAACTGTCCAAAACACCCCGTTCGAGCCGTTTGAAAACAAGTAGTATTTGGTTCCATCCGGCGAGATTACCCAATCACCTGGCGGAGGCTGGGAAAGCAAAGTCTGAGCTTGCGCCGGTTGCGGGAACCAAATTCCCTGTCCATTTGCATTTGAATCAAACGCAAGCGATTGGATTAGTAGGCCGCAGAGGGCCAAGGCTGCGGTCACGGGCGGAAATCGGGCTGCTTCAGTTTGGGTTCTCATTTTCTTCATCCTTGAATTCAGGGTAGGCTGCACGTGTACCGTGGGGCGATTCTGGGTTGCCTGGCCTCTACCAATGTACTTTTGGCACGATTCGGTCACCAATAGCAAGTTGGGATCAATCCGTTACCAAAATGCGGGTTGCATCACTTGCCGGAGAAACCAGGCGGAAATCCCGTTCCAGGTTCCGCTCCAGTAATGGAAACCCGCCAGGCTGGTGACGCTATTCCGGTTGAATGGATTAAATTCCCCGAAAAAACCGGGTAAAAGCCGGCAGGACGTTTGAATACCGGGCTCCGTATTGATATTCTTGAATAGGTGAGATGTCAGGGGCCTGACAGCGTATTGGCCGCCATATTTCAAACGGGTTCAATCTTGCCCGTGGCGGTTTTCAAACAGAGGAATGAGGGAGAGGAATATGTTGCGACATTCACGCATGGACAGGAATTTGTCCCGGGCCGGTTTCGCCAATCCTGCGATTCTGATCGCATGTTTCGTATTTTTGGCAACTGCCGTTTCAAACGACGTTCGAGCCCAGGCTCAAACTCCGCAGTACGATTCGCTTACTGTCGCGCCCCAATATTTGTATCCCGAACCGACCGGGCAGGAGAACTCGCTGGAGAAAAGGGAACTCGACAACTTGAAACGGGATGTGGATAAACTGGTTAGGGCTGGCAAGAGTTTTTGCAGGGAAGTCGTCGAGGGAAAAACGAATCGCACCCCCGCTTTTGATTCATATTTCAATGAGTACATTTTTCCGAACATGGCCCAATCGACGGACGCGACTACTTCGTCCGTCGGTTTGTTTCGCCGGGATTTCATCAAGAGTTTTCTGTCGCCTACGGCCAAGCCCGGTGCAAATCGAACCTATCTGATCGAACAGTTGACGGTTCCGATGTGTCGAAGATTGGCCACAGGAAACTATCATCCTTCGGTTCGAATGAACGCGGTCTATCTGGCTGGACTTTTGAACGACCGTGAAGGTGAACCGGGAGTTGCTCCCGCGCCCAACAAGTTGGCTTTCTCCTTGTTGTTGGAAGTTCTCGGCATGCAGGATACGCCAGAGTATCTTGTTGTATCAACGGTTTCGGCTTTAACCCGGATAGCCGAGATCGAAGGGGTGGAATCTCATGCTCTGGATACACCTGCGCTTCGAAACTATGCGGTCAGTGTTCTGAATGGCCAGGCGTCAGGGCAGGCCAAGTGGCAACCAGCACTTGATTATTGGTTGCGCAAGCGATCGATTCAGATTTTGGGATTCCTGAAAGATACTTCCTCGATCGGAATATTGAACAAGATCGCTTTGGATTCGGCCCAGCCAATGCAGTTGAGAATCGACTCGGCCGAGGCTTTGGCCCGAATGAATTTTGCCGGGACTGGATCTGTCGCTGGTGAAACAGTCATGGCGGTTGCCCATCTTTCAGCAGATGTGTTGTCTGGCGAGTCGAAAGAGATTCGTTCGGCGATTACCGAGTTGGTCTCGATCAACAACCTTTGGAGTGATACGTACCTGATTGATCCGAGTTTCGTTTCGCCTTTGCCAGCCGGTTCCGGAAACGCTCCGCCAACGGGTGGTATGGGTGGCGGCGCAGCATCGTCGGGTGGCGACCAGGGGGCGGGGCTTGCCGGTGGTGATGATCGCGGTGGCGGTGGTGGCGGTGACGGACGTGGCACTGGAGGAGCCCGTGGCGGCGGTGGTGCTACTCCATCGGCCGATCCAACCAAGCTTCGATCCTGGCGCGAATTCGATTTGCCAAACTACTGTATCAACATGGTTCGTCGACGAAGCAAGGCCTATATCTACACTTGCGATTCAGTCCTTCAGAATGTTCAGAAAGCGAAACTGGTAGGCGGTAATGAATTGACCGTGATGGAACAGACTCTTGCGGTCCTAAAAACCGCGATGTCCGATACAGACATGGGTCTCAAAGATCTTGGTGCGAAGACCGATCGCCGCACCGCTCCCGAAATGCCATTCGGAGAGGAAGAAGACAAGACGTCGAACACGATCAAGATGTTGGAGATGTTCGAGAAACACTCGGCAAAGGTTCGCGAATTTCTGCCAAAAGTCGAACCAGCGGCTGAAGGACAACCGGCCGCAGCGCAGGGCCAGCCAAATGTTTCTGTTCCAACAGGGACCGGAACCTGATCCATGGGTGCTCGGTAGTACTTGAAAAACCGCAAAGCGCAGCATCATTGACGAGGCTGCGTTTTTTGTTTGGCAATCGATTTCAATTCGTAATCGGGTCAGCCAAACCGGCATTCAATGACGGCGAAAGGGATCTGGCCATTTGAAATGCCACCAGCGGCATTCCGGCGAATAGGAGATCTCCGCCCAGCGTATTCCAGAAAAAAGGAATGGCCGCAACGTAACAGCTCACCAGTCCCGTGAGATCCGGCGAATACCACGAGGTCGTGGCCCAAAAAGCGAAGTTTGTGGTCAGGAAAAACTGGAAGGAACCGGCACCGATCAGCATCGCGCCGGACGCATTTCGCTTTGCTGCTTTTCCAAAAGAAAAGTTTCGCGGACAAGACGAATCGCCCATGAACCGATTTCGCAACAAACGAAACGAACCCAGGTTTGCGATCAACGCGATTTG
>JAYVKA010000134.1:0-17834 GCA_043768885.1 Planctomycetota bacterium | reverse complement strand
TTTTCATCGCAAAGGCAAAGGGACTCGTAGCCTCGTCCACTACTTGAAAATCGAACTTTGAGGAAACATTGGACTCATGCAAGACGACGCCAGTTACATTTGCGACAGTTGCGGCGAGGAAATCGTCGTGCCAGTCGATTTTTCGCAGGGCAGCCACCAGCGCTACGTCGAAGACTGCCCAGTCTGCTGCCACCCCAACGTCATCAGCATTGACGTCGAAGAAGATGGCGAAGTCCGCATTTGGGCCGAGAGTGAATAGCGGATTCTCGAACTGAAACATCGGGCATGCCGTTAGTCTTTGCGCATCGGCGTGTTTTCACGGAGTGAAAAGCCACGTGGCCGTTCACTCCGGGAACGAGCGGTTTCGGATAGAATGCGGAAGGGCATCAATTCCAATTTTTTTGCTGGTGTAAAAAAATGTTGCACTATCAATTCGTGTTTCCTGCGTCGAAACATTTCTTGCTGCCGGCAATTTTTATTGCGTGCGTTGCAACAGGGCTTCCGGACACAATGGGTCGTCAATCCAATCCCGCCAGTATCGAGCGATCGGAAATTGACAAAGACTGGGTAAAGCAGATCGCGCCGGGTGTCAGATTGATCGGACGCAAACCGGCATTTGCGGAGTTGGGACGAGTTGATTCGGTCATGGCGTTGCCGGATGGGAAACGGATGCTGGTCGGTGGCGAACGTGGACTGAGTGTCTGCGATCTGGAAAACGAACGGGTAATCGACCAATGGCAGATTCCGGACGGCCACTCGCAATGGCTCGTCGCCTCACCGGACAAACAGCGTTTCGTCTGGTCCAACAATTTTGAATCCAGCGATTCCGATGACCCGGAGAGCGGCGATTTGTCCGTATACCGGGGAAAGAAACTGGAACGGGTCGAACTGAATTGTCTGGACTCTGACCTGCAGGAAACCGGATCGCTGGTTTTGGGGCCAGACGATTTTCTTGAAGGCATTGTCACTCCAATCTTGAAAATCAGTTTTTCACCGGATGGCAAACTAATTGGCGTGCTGATCCAGAATCGCCAGATCGTTGCCGACGCGGTGTCTGGAAAGATCATGCGTGTTTTTCAGCACGACGAGTGGGTTTCGGGATGTGTGTTTTCCAGGGATAACCGGCAATTGATTCTGATGGCCAAGCTTCCCGTCGCATTTGATCTCGCCAGTGGCGACCGGAATCCCAATTCCGAACTCGCAGGCAATCTCAATTTCGGCAATCCATTCTTCTGCTTCACAAGCCCGGATGGAGATTCAGTAATAGTCAAAACACGAGATGGGTTGGTACAGGTCGATTCGCAAACCGGCATGAAGGTCCGTTCCATCGGAGGGGACAAACCACTCAACGCCTTTGGTGCGCAATTTTCAGCAGATGGCAACGTCATGTGTACTGTCATGAACCAGCCAAATTCCGGGGATCCAAAAGTCTATGGAGTCTTCTGGAACGTGGCCGACGGAAAAGAGCTAGGGCGGGTCAAACTGGACCAGATGACCTGGAACTTTGATTGCTCGGCAGATGGTAAATCAATCTTGTTGCCCAATGTCGGAGCCCTGGGAATCCGGCAAGCCCAATGGTCAGCTGCGGACGATCCGGCGGTTCCTGCGGAACTTGAATTCCTCCCCGCTTCGATTGATGTAAAGTTCAACACCAACGGAAACCGCATCGCGATGGCCAGCGTGTTCAAGCTGCGATTGATCGATGTTGATGATGGCGCCGTGGATATCGTCGAATCTGGAGTTCAAAAATTACGAGCCAGTCAAGTGAGTAACCGATTCGCAGGCATCAACCAGCCGAATTGGCTCCGATGTTCCATCGAAGAAGTCAACTGCGACAGTCTGGAGTCGAAGACGCGAGCTGTCGTGGAAGGGAGTAAGGAGGTTGATACTGTCAAGGCCATACTGGCTGTAGGGGGCGCATCCGATACTGAGTTTATGTTGGTCTATCCGGAGTTCGCGCTGGATTCGGTTTTCAGCCCGGACGACAAGCAGGTTCTTGGGCTGTTTCACCGTTGCAAACAGGGCATCATGCTTCGCATCTGGAGTGACGACCATACGCCAAAAACCAATTTGCTTGTGTCGATGGAAAGACTGCCCCTTGGCTCAACCATTTCCGCAAGCCTGATCATGCTGGGCCGGATCGCTCCGGACGGCACGTGGGTGGCGTACATTCAGAATGGCGAAGTGTTTTTGATTTCGACGAAAACAAAAGAGGAGCTTCACAAGTTTTCTGCACCGGCTGGGGCTCATAAACTGGCAATATCTGGCGACGGAAAACTGTTGGCGGTGGCTGGTGCGAAACAGATTGAAGTCTGGAACCCGGAGACGGGAGAATTTCTGAAGGTTCTCGATGGCGAACTGGCTCACGTCGCATTTTCCGCCAGGTCGTCGCGGATGCTGATTGCTCCGTCCGGTGGTGAAGCGCCTGCACGGGTCATTGATACGGAGTCGTGGAAAACCGTTCGCGAATATGGTTCGAAGGCCGGCGATCGAAACTCTGCCGACATCTCCGCTGACGGTCGCCAGGTGGTGATTGGGTTGGCCGATGGACGGCTGGAACATTGGAGACTGGAATCGATGGACTGAAAACCTGGAGAATGGGCTGTCAGCCTGAGTCCTGGACACCAGTTGTTCTGTTAAACTGGTGATTGGCGTGAAAGGCACATTCTGTACAGGACTCCCCAAGATGAATTCACCGTGTTTGGCCATCTCAGTATCAGCTAAGCGGATTGTTTCCGTCGCGTCTTTTGCGGCGGCTCTCTTTTTGACGCAATCGGCAGCGGGGCAGGGGACTGCGGCGGACAAGTCCAGTCCCGCCGATCGGGCGCATGTTGCCGAAGGGTTTCGCTTGGAACATGTTTTGGATGTCGCCAATAGCCAAGGGTCGTGGGTCAGTATGGCGGCCGATCCGCAGGGAAGGCTGATCACTTCGGACCAGGACGGAATGTTGTACCGTGTCACGGTCGATTCGGAAAAAAACACGGCCAGCGTCGAGCCGATCAACGTGCGAACGGGACGGGCTCATGGATTGCTTTGTGCGTTTGATTCACTTTACGTGATGTCGCATCAGGGTGATGGGCAACCGTCGGGTCTGTACCGGGTTCGCGATACAAACGGCGACGACCAATACGATACGGTCGAAATGCTGGTGAAGATGGAAGGTTCGGGAGAACACGGGCCGCACGCAATTGTTCTTTCACCGGACGGGAACTCGCTTTTTCTCTGTGGCGGCAATCATACGAAGGTGCCCGAGTTTCAAAAGTCGCGCGTTCCCCAGGTCTGGCAGGAAGACCAGGTGTTGCCCCGATTGTGGGATCCGAACGGGCACGCCGTAAACATCATGGCTCCAGGGGGTTGGGTCGTGAATTGCGATCCAGACGGGAGGAATATCGAACTGGTCAGCATTGGTTACCGCAACGAGTATGACATCGCCTTCAGTCCCGAAGGCGAGCTGTTTACGTTTGATGCTGATATGGAATGGGACATCGGCTTGCCCTGGTATCGGCCGACTCGTGTTTGTCATGTGACGAGCGGCAGTGAATTCGGCTGGCGCAGCGGAACAGGGAAATGGCCAGCGTATTATCCGGACAGTCTTCCGCAGGTTCTGGATATCGGCCCGGCTTCGCCGACTGGCGTAACGTTCGGGACGGATGCAAAGTTTCCGGAGAAGTACAGAAAGGCGTTGTTCGTTGCCGACTGGAGCTACGGAGTTATCCATGCGATTCATTTGCGAGCGGAGGGAGCATCGTTTGCGGCTGAAAAGGAAACGTTCGTCGCCGGCCCCGGAATGGCGGTGACCGATATGGTTGTGAATCCGATAGATGGAGCTCTTTATTTTCTGATCGGTGGACGGAAATCGCATTCAGCCCTTTTTCGGGTTTCGGCGATGGGTGGGGAGCCCGGGACCGAATCGTCAGCGGTCAGCATGACGAATGGGTTGCATACGCTGCGTCATGAACTGGAGTCGCTGCATGCGGCAGGCATCGAGTCGGCCGACGAAGTTGTTGCCAAAGCGTGGCCGCAAATGGGGAACGCAGATCGGCACATTCGGTTTGCGGCCCGAGCGGCGATCGAGCGAATGCCTTTCGAAAAATGGCGTGGCAGGGCACTCGATGCGGCGGCGGATTCGGCCCTTTCGGCAACCGAGCGAACTAACTGGGCACTGGCGGCCGTGCGATGCGGTGATGATGCCGCGAGGGTAACTGCGAGTCAGGCGATGCTTCAACTTGATTGGACGGGTTTGGAAACCATGGATCAACTGGCGATGCTGCGAGTGATTGGCCTTGGGTTGGCCCGTTCGGAATCGACTTCCGACGATGTCCGATCCTCCATTTGCCAGAAACTGGAACCGGCCTTTCCGGCAAGTGATTCCCGGCTCAACGCCGAGCTCTGTCGATTGCTGGTGGCTGCAAAATCGACGACAGTTGTTGAGCCCGCGATTGGGTTGATGAAAATGTCTCCAACGCAGGAGCAACAAATTCACTATTTTAATTGTCTGGGGAACGCGACGGCTGGCTGGACACCTGCGTTGCGCGACGAATATTTCCAGTGGTACCTGACGACTGGTTCGATGCGAGGCGGCAACTCGTTCGCCAAGTTTATCAGCAACATTCGGGACGTTGCGATCGGGCACCTCGATGCAACGGAGAAAGCCCGATTGGGTGGCTTGCTTGCAAAGTCTCCGGAACGTGCCAATCCGGTTCCGGTTGTGTCTCACCAGAATCGGGAGTTTGTGAAAAAATGGAAAGTGGCTGATCTGGAATCGGCCGGTGAACCGGATTTCCTCAGCCGCAACCTGGAAAACGGACGGGCCATGTTCCAGGTTGGGCAATGTTATCAGTGTCATCGCCTGGCAGGTGATGGCGGAAGCGTCGGGCCCGATCTGACTCCAGCGGGTCGCCGTTTCGTTATTCGCGATTTGCTGGAGACAATGATCGAGCCGAACAAGGCGATTTCGGACCAGTACCAGGCGACCGTATTTCAACTGGATGACGGACGGATTGTGACTGGGCGAATTGCCAACCTCAACAAACGGGGCTATATGATCCAGACAAACATGTTGGACCCCGGCAATTTTACGACTATCGAAACGGAGAGCATTGTCGGCATGCGGCCTTCGACAGTCTCGATGATGCCCGAGGGATTGCTCGACACAATGACGCAGGATGACGTGCTGGATTTGGTCGCGTTTCTTCGCTCGGTTGCGGACGAAGCGGCCGGAGTCGCGGGGACTCAACCGGCGGGGCAATAGTTGGAGTACGATGGACGTCCTCGTCCGTCGAGCGCCATTGGGTTCGACGGACGAGGACGTCCATCGTACATTTAAGGACCGCCGACGGGATTGCGAATCCGTTGCCGCGCCTGTATCGTTCCTGGCAATTTTCGAAGGCTCAATTGGACCCCGATATCGAACATGACGATTGGCCGATGGACCAGACACCGGAGTCGGTGCTGCGCGACCAGTACGATGAATTGGCGGCGATGGCCGGCTCGTTGGCTCATGAGATCAAAAATCCGCTGTCCGTGATTCGGATGAACATCGAGTTACTGGCCGAAGACATGGAGCAAGTCGACTCGCCCAAAATGCGGGCGGCGAAAGAACGCATCGCGACGGTCAGCCGCCAATGTTCACGGCTGGAAAATCTGCTGAACGATTTTCTCCGTTTTGCCCGAATGCAGAATCTCGAATTGAAGACCGGTTGTTTGAACGACCAGATCAACCAGGTGCTGGAACTGTACAGTCCCCAGGCGAAACAACAGCAAGTCGAAGTGATCCGTTATCTCGACCCCGACTTGCCGCACATTCGCATGGAATCCCAAACGATCCAGGCGGCACTTGTGAACCTGGTGAAGAATGCGCTCGAAGCAATGCCCAACGGCGGGCAGTTGGTTGCCCGCACCCGGATCACCCGCAACGGTGTTGCTCTGGACCTGATTGACACTGGAATCGGCATGAACCACAAAACACTGCTGAACATGTTCAAGACGTTTTATACCAACAAGTATGGCGGCTCGGGATTGGGATTGCCGACTGCGAAAAAGATCATCGAAGCCCACGGCGGTCGGATCAATGTGCAAAGTTCCGAGGGGAACGGCACGCAGTTTACGCTGGAATTCCCAACGCCTCGCAGAATTTAATAAGGCATTTGAACGTTGAAACTGATTCGCCGACTGGAAGATTTTCCGAAAGACCTGCGGGGCGGTGCGCTCACGATCGGAAATTTCGATGGAGTTCATCAGGGGCACCGGCACATCATCGGCGAGTTGTGCTCAATGGCTGACAAGGCTGGCGGGCCGGCAGTCGTGTTTACGTTTGATCCTCATCCGGCGTTTTTGTTGCGGCCGCGAGAGGCCCCACCGCCGCTGACGTGGATCGATCGCAAAGCGAAACTGCTTTCCGAATTGGGGGTCGATGTGGTGTTGGCCTGTCACACAACAGAAGAATTGCTCGAGCTTTCATGGCAGAATTTTTTCGACCAGGTCATTCGCGACACGATCGGTGCGGCGGCGATTGTCGAAGGGAGAAATTTCCGGTTCGGCAACAACCGTGAAGGAGATGTGGAACTGCTGGTTGCCCGTTGTGCAGAAAACGGCATGAACTTTCGAATGATCGACGTGATCCAGCAAATGGACGAGACGGTCAGCAGCAGCCGGATTCGGGAACTGATCAAAAAGGGTGAAGTCTCGGAAGCCGGGAAGCTGTTGACGCAGCCTTACCGGATTCGCGGCCTGGTTGTTCACGGCGCGGCACGTGGAGCGAAGCTTGGTTTTCCAACAGCCAACCTGAACGGAATTGACACATTGATCCCGGCGGTCGGAGTGTATGCCGGAATCGCCCGCATCGGCGGGCGGCCGCATGGAGCGGCGATTCATGTCGGCCCCAATCCGACGTTTGGCGAAGGGGCCGTGAAGGTTGAGGTACATGTATTGGATCATGACGAAAGCCTGTACGGGCAATTGATGGAGACGGACTTTTTGCGACGGCTGCGGGACATCAAACATTTCGCCTCGGCAGCGGAATTGACCGCTCAATTGAAAGACGACGTTTCGGCCGCTCGTTCGGCTTGGCGGGAATGGGCCGTGGCTCATGGTTGAATCGGGCGGGCTGGCCGTTTTGGCAAAAAACTGCCAAACTTGAAACGGAAACAAATTCAAAGTGGCAGCCACAAAGGCTGCCCGAATCGACAGGAACAAATTGCTGATGAGTATCGACTGGAACGGTTTTCGGGAAGTGATCGGTGCTGCCAAAAACATTGTACTGGTCAGCCATATTCGTCCCGACTGTGACGCGTTGGGCAGCGAACTGGGGATGGCTCTGATTTTGCGAAGGATCGGAAAACGGGTTCGCATCGTCAACGGGCAAAAGACTCCACCCAATCTCGGTTTCATCGATCCCGAAAATGAAATCATGGAGATTGGTTCAGATATTCAGTCCGATGAATTGGAAAATGTTGACCTGTTTCTGGTTCTGGATACCAGCGCATGGATTCAGGTCGGTCCGATGAAGGAAGTTCTCGAAAGCACTTCGGCCAAAAAAGCGATTCTCGATCACCACGTTTCACAAGACGACTTTGGTGCCGAAGTTTTTAAACGGACAACGGCCGAAGCGACTGGCGTGCTGGTCGTCGAGGCGGCGGATGCACTGGGCGTGGAGATTGACGCTGCGATGGCGATGCCATTGTTCGCAGCGATCGCGACCGATACGGGCTGGTTTCGTTTTTCATCGGTCACGGCCGAAACTTACGAGGTCATCGCGCGATTGGTGCGGGCCGGTGCCGTGCCGAGTGAAATTTATGGAAGTCTATACGAGCAGGAAACCGCTGGCCGAATGCGTTTGCGAGGCCGGATCCAGTCGCGAATCGAAATGGATCTCGACGGCCGCCTGGCCTTCACCCACATCCAGGCCTCGGACTATGCCGAAACCGGCGCGCTGCCCAGCGACACCGAAGATCTGATCAACACGCTGTTGCAAATCAAGGGTACCGAATTCGCTTTCATAATTGTCGGCCAGAAATCTGGCGGCTTCAAAATCAGTTTCCGCAGCCGCTGCGCCGTGGAATGCAATGTCGTCGCCGGTCACTTTGACGGCGGCGGACACAAGGCAGCGGCCGGCGCATTCATCGAAGGCGAATTTGCGGATGTCCGAAATCGCGTACTCAATCAGGTTCGTGAGAGCATGATGGCAGCCGGAGTCACCTGATCAAGTTTAATTCGGGTTTGTTGCAGGACATTCAATGAAAGACTCCCTGGAAAATCCGAGTTCCGCGACCCGTTTTGGTATCGAGACGTTTGGGAAATTCCTGGGCGGTGATCGGCAGGCGATTTTGACGATTGCCAATTCCCGTTGGGCGTTCTGGGCAGGGGCGATATTGGTTTTGGCTGCGGGGTTTGCGCGGGAGTATGACGGGGAGAGTTTGTGGGACGAGCCGTGGCATTTGGCAATTCCGTTTGGGGCGTCCTTGGTCGCGGCAACGTCTTTGTATTTGCTGGTTTTTGTTGCGGCAGCGATCCGGGGCCAACCGCTGGTCCGGTTTTTTTCGGGATGGTACCGCTTCGTCGGCCTGTTCTGGATGACGGCACCGCTGGCTTTTCTGTACGCGGTTCCCTACGAGCGGTTGTTTTCGGAAGTCGGCGCGGTTCAGGCAAATCTTTGGACACTTGCCGTGGTGGCCCTTTGGCGGGTTGTGTTGATGGCTCGCGTGATTCAGGTTGTATTCAACTGGTATCCGGTCGCATCGGGGATCATCACAGTGTTCTTTGCCGATGTGATCGCAGTGATTGTTGCGGCAACGTTTGAATTCCCGGTTGCGATGATCGCCATCATGGGAGGAGTGCGCTACACGCCAGCCGAGATGCTGTTGAGTGAAGTTGGAATGTTGTTTCAGATCATCAGTTTCCTGTTGTTGCCATTCGTTCTGGCTGCGGCCGTGGGCATGTGCATTTCCAGGCACAAACTGAAACCCATTCTGACGGAATCATGCCTGAACAGTCGAATTACTCCGTCGCTTTGGGCGGTTGTTTTGGCCTCGTTGCTGGTTTGGTTGCCGATCCTGCCCGGTCCGCAGCGTGAGCAGCGTTTGCGTTTTCAGGTTGAAAGCCGTATGACTTCGAACCGGATAGCAGAGGCGCTGAAAATTCTGGACCAGCATTCTTCCGACGATTTTCCGCCACATTGGTCCCCGCCGCCCCGCGTTGCTTATTCGACAAACAATCCGCCACTGAAGCAGGTTCTGATTGGAGTGGCCAAAATGGAACCACGTCTAAACCCGACATGGGAAGATGTGTTTGCCACCAAAGCCAGATCTGCAGTTGAGGTATTCAATATTCTGGAACTCTCGCCGGAGGATCTTGAGGCCTACACGACTTGGCTGGAAAGGATTCCGCTCGGCCCAAAAATCGCGACAAGGCATCTTTACCGGATTGAGGGAAACCAGACGATTCACGAATCGCTCCAGGCGTTGGCGGACCGTATCAAAGTGGTAGCCCAAAAGGCACCACACAAACATCCCCTGGACGACTGGGACGATTGAGAGAGGGGCAAATGAACCACGAATGAACTCCAATAAACGCAAATCCCCATGCGGTTCAAATTCGTGTCCATTCGTGTTGAATCGAGGGGGAAAAAATGAAATGCGGAGGAGCCAAAAAGTGGCACGGTGGTCTCCACCGTGATAGGATCTTCGCCAGGGCAGTTCACGGTGGAGACCACCGTGCTACTTTGGTAGAATGTTGCGTTTCATTTGGGTTTGCGATGGACGGGCGCAAAGTTGATTGGTTTTTTTTTGATCCCAACACAGACTGGTCTGAATCGGTTCGCAATCTTCCGCATCGCGACCAGACTGGTGCGTTGACTTTCGTTACATTTCGGCTCGCCGATTCGATGCCCAAACCTGTTGTGACCCAGTGGCACAGCAACATCGCGCAATGGTTGCAAGAACGAGGGCTGGGTGGCAAATCCGTGGAGGATGTGCTTG
The DNA here is from genome assembly GCA_043768885.1 of Planctomycetota bacterium. Classification (GTDB taxonomy): domain Bacteria; phylum Planctomycetota; class Planctomycetia; order Pirellulales; family Pirellulaceae; genus BJ22. The sequence continues at coordinate 7,860 of JAYVKA010000134.1, read as the reverse complement.
ATTCCGCCGATGTCGTTTGTTCTGTGAAGCAGGAACTGCGGAAATTCAAATACAGCAAATGGCATGGTCACCTCGACGACTGTCATGGCCAATGCCTGCTGAGGAAGCCTGAATTGGCTGCTGAGGTCGGCAATTCATTGCTTCATTTCGATGATCAAAGATACGACATCGAAAGATTCATTGTCATGCCGAATCACGTTCACGTTTTGATTCAGATGCGAAGTGGTTTTGATTTGCGCAAACAATTCCGGGAAATTCAACGGTTCTCGGCACGCCAAATCAACCAGCTCAGCGGGAGTTCGGGCGACTTGTGGCAAGGCGAACCATTCGATCATGTCGTGCGAAGCGAAGTACAGTTTCTGTACTTGCAGAAATACATTTGCGACAACCCGGTCAAGGGCCGTGTGCCTGCTGGTGAGTTTTTGTATTGGGAATTAGGGATGCCGCGATTGAATTGACAATGGCAAGTCGGCAAAGTAGCACGGTGGTCCTCCACCGTGCTACTTGACTCCAATCACGGTGGAGACCACCGTGCTACTTTGCCAAGGGGTTTAGACCTGGTCCGGTGGCGCTCGCTCGTCGCATTTCACGCAATTCAGTGCGAAACCGATTTTGGACTGTCGACCCGCCAACGTTGTCGTCCATTCGCGGACAGACCATGGCGGATCGTGCCGCGTGTGTTGAAAATGGCCACAGGACAATTCGGCTACCCAGTGGTCTTCGGCATCTTTGTGAAATCCTGTGATCGGCTGCTTCATTTTCGATTGCTCAGTCAACGGATGGCCTGGCGATCAGCAACAAGGTTAACAGGAACGAAGAGTCCATGATTGCGTGGACCGAATGCGGCTGTCCAGCGGAGAGGCAAATCAACTGACCGGCGTCGAGTTGCTCCGTCTTTCCCATTGCCGTCAGCGCGATCTGGCCTTCCATGCAGTGAATGATGATTTCGCCCGGTGCCTTGTGTTCGGGAATTTCCTTGCCGGCCGGCATGACCATTCGGATCACATGCATGTTTTCAGTCATCAACAGCGTACTAGTCCTGGTGGAGTGAATTTCCGGGCCCAGAGGCTGGACATCCACGATTTCTCCGGCTCGGGCATGCAAATTTTCCATGGTTCTTCTTTTTGTTTCTTGGGTAAATCCCGGCAGCAATAGTCAAAAAGCGGTCCGGGAGTCGTATGGTTGAGTCATTCTACTGTCTTCAGGCCAAACACAAAAATGACCATCGCAAAGGCGCCTGCGATTTGGCATGTGGCCGGAATCCCGCAACTGATTGGCTTGCCTGACTGCCTTGCGAACAAGGGGGGCTGACCCTTTGGAGACCCCGGTAAACGTCGATGAAATCAGTCGATGAAATCTATGGGTCGGCAAGAGCCAGGCACCACTTTTGACAGGCTCTTGCGCCGCAGTTCTGCATGCTTTACGACTTGGCGAATTGCTGGGTGTGCAGCCAGTTGGCCTGTTTGACAGTTGATTTTGACTTTGTCCATTCATCGAGCATTTCCCATTTGACTTCGTCGAGTTTTTTGAGCTGGTCCGGAGTTGCCGTTACGGTGGTCAGTTCCAGCCGGTGTCCGTTGGGATCGAACAGATAAATCGATTGGATGATTCCGTGATCGGTTGGGCCGAGGACCTCGATGCCCTGTGCCTCCAAATCGGCCTTGGCTTTCATCAGGGCCTTGAAGTTGCCCTTGCCGAACGACTTGCTTCCCCGGCGACAGATGATTTCAAAAAACAGGGTTGGGCGGATCCCGCAGGGGTTTGGTGAAAATCTGCAGCAGGTATCCCTGATCGTCACGGTCGGCCAACAATCGCAAATCCTTTACCCGACCTGAATCCTCGCGGATATTTCCGACACGCTCCCAAACTGATGCATGGTGCGAATCGGGAATGGTCAGGAAGTCGACGCACCTGCCTGTTTCCGTGCGGCCGAAACAATGTGCACCAATCCTTCCTGCACAGCGAAAATCGCTCCGATGCCTGAAGGGGGACAACGCCAACGGAATGAGCCGTCGCAGTAGTGACTATCCAGAACCCGCTCATCCCCAGCCCTTCTCCCGCAGGGGAGAAGGGAGCACGGAAATGGGATAGGCACTCATTCCCCTGATGTCGTATTGGCTTGTGCAGTTGGTCGCTCAAATTGCTCCGGATTCTCCGCGACGACTTTTTTCAGGATCTCTCTGATGTTGCCGGCAGTTTCATCCCGTTTTGTTTTTTCTTCCTCAAACCACTTGTGTTCTGGTCTGTCGAGCACGTCCTGAATGGCCTTTTCGACCTGCTCAGACGCTTCCGTCTTTCCTTCCTCCCGCGCAAGTTCGGCCAGCTCGCGGGCCTGGGGAATCAGTTCCATGTAAAACCGCTCGGCAACTTCGTACATTCCATGCCAGTGGGCGTAGTCCGGTGCCATCATGGAAGCGCCATGGCGTGCACGACGGCCTTCGTGGTGCCAGAGGTAGAACCACGCCCATTCGATTTCTTCATCAAACTGTGCGGCCGAAATCAGCTTGGCGTCTCGCAGGGCTTTCATGATCGATTCGCCGGGCTTGGCGAATTTTTCGTTGTAGTTCACGACAAAGTCGTCGTACTGTTCGTAAAATGCTCCGACATAGTTCTGTGTATGGCAATGCAGACAAACCTGTTGCATGTTCTGCCGTTTTTCCTGCCAGGAAGCCGGTTGGCCCAGAGCCTTCGCTTCATCGATCATTTGCTGTCGTTTGACAGGATCGGTTTCCAGGATGACTTTGCCGTCTTTGTCTGTGTCCATCACGGCACTGACCGGCGGCCGGTTGGTCCAGGAGATTCGCTCGCTTGGATCATGTGTCACCTTGCCTCCGTTTCTGGAGTGACCGGACATATGGCACGTCGCGCAGGTCGGTGCCTGGGAGTAGTCTTCGCCGAGGACCCAGTGCTGGGCGTCCAGGTTCATCTGGTCGTGCAAGTCGCGAAAGGCAACGCCGTGTTTGGATTCTTCGTAAACTTCCTTTTGTGGATGGTCGGGACCCAAATGGCACTTGCCACAGTTTTCGGGTTGCCTTGCCCGGCGCGGTGAAAAATCATGGCGCGAGTGGCAGGCAGAACAGGAGCCCCGTGAACCGTCCAGATTCATCCGGCCAATCCCGGTGTTTGGCCAGGAACTGGCATCAAAAGTGGGACGCAATGTGTCTCTGTCTCTTGAGATCTTTGCGACGGCTTCCTTGTTGGTCGGTTTTCCGTATTCGTCCGGCATCAAATCGTCCATCGTGATCAATGATCCGTCGGTGGCCGTCAGAGCAACTTTGCTGCCGTGGCATTGTTGGCACCCGACATCGACACTGGCCATGCCATTCACCATCTCCATGGGACGCCCAGGGGTTGGTGAATGAGGATTGAAGGTACCCCTGTGCCCCTCGACGGTTTCTGCCAGGCGATTGTCCAGCGAAGCCAGAATGTTGCCCGCCATCGCATGGTGGCTGTTGGTGAATTCGTCGTATTCGGTTTTGTGGCATTTGGAACAGTCGCGTGGCGTGACAATGGTCGCAATCGTTTCGCCATAATGCAGAAAGGCGTCGGCATCGACCTGATCGGCCTGATGGCATTCGACACAACCAATCCCTTTGGCGGCATGCGTGCTGAATTTCCAGTGATCGATGATTCCCGGTGAGGACTGTTGGTGGCAGTCGACACACGCCCGAGATCGAAATGGAATTGAAACGTTGGTCGTTCGCCCGGCCGTTTCGTGTTCTTTTCGCTGGATCTCTTTCCACTGCACCAGCACGAGAGAAGCCAGAAAAATCAGGCCCAGAATTCCGATAATGTACTTTTTTGCCGTCAAGCTCATGTTCTTGTTCCCTTGCTGGAATTCCCGTCTGTCGTTTTTGGATTGGTGTTATTGAGTGCGTATTCAGGTAATTAGAAGATGGTTGCTAGTGCGCAACCAGGGCCTCCCAGGTAGTCAAACCGATCAACGCCAGGGTGGCCAAAATCCCGATATAAACACTGATGTCTTCCATTCGCGTAATCTTTCGTAACGCCACATCGATCCACGGCCACAGAAACATCGCCATCACGATCAACCCGCTGCTCAAGACAGCGAACGTCAATGAAAACAGTTTCAGCCAGCGGAACGAGACATAAAAAAACCATTCCGGTTTTATGATTTCGGGTGTCATCAAAGCGTCGGCACGTGGGCCCATGCTGGCCGGAAAAATTGTCGCCAACGCGCTCAGGACCGTCATCAACGCGAGGCCGATCATCAGTTCGGACATGACGTGATCGGGGAAAAAATTGAAATATCCACTCTTTGAACCGTCGTTTTCTTTCTTTTCGGTTGCCATCTCACTGATGCCGTGCAAGCGAATGAAGGCAATATGAACGACCAACAACAAGGTTATGGTCGCGGGCAATACAGCTGCGTGCAGGATGTAAAGGCGTGGAAGAGTTTGTTCGTTGTAAGACTGTCCGGCCAGCAGCATCTGTTTGGCCCAACCGCCGATCAGGGGAACGGCGTCGCTGATGTTGGCGGCGACTGTCGCCCCCCAAAAACTGAGTTGCTCAAAAACCAGGCTGTAACCGGTAAAGCCGGTGAGCAACGTACACATCAAAATGCACATTCCGATCAGCCAATTGATTTCGCGTGGGCGTCGATAGGCTGCGGTAAAATAGACACGCAGCTGATGAAGAATCATCGTCGCGATCATCAGCGTCGCTGCCCATTTGTGCAGGCTGCGAATGTACCAGCCGAAACTCAGATTGTTCGAAATGTTATGAACCGAGTCGTAAGCAGTTTCGGTCGAAGCCTGGTAATAGAACGCCAGCAAGATGCCGGTGACAATCTGGACGATAAACAAATAGGCGGGGGTTCCGCCCAGGCAAAACCACCAGTTCTTCAGGTGGTTTGGGACCGGTTCATTGGTCAACTCACGGAGTTGACGACCGTTGACCGGAATTCGTTCGTGAAACCAGGCAGCAACGCGCCCCATCAGGTCCCCCTCGTGGATGCGGTGACCGTTTTGAGCGGGGCTTTGACGTACAGTGCACCATCGACCAGTTTTGTTTCGTACTGGGTCAGTGATTGACGGGCATCTGCGGGCGGACCCGCAGTCGCTTTTCCCGACGCGTCAAACACACCGTTGTGGCATGGACAAAAAAAGCGGTCGTTGGCAGCTTCCCAGAAAACCTGACAACCCAGATGGGGACAAACATTGGAAAGGGCAAGAAATCCTGTCTCGGTCATTCCCGCAACACGCGCGAAAACAATTTTTATGCCCGACGATGCGATGTAATCATACGAGTTGGTTTTTTCCAGCGACTCCAGCGTCGCCACGAATTGCCAGTCCAGGTTTTCGTCTGTTCCCGCGGGCATCAGGAATCTCAGCGCGCAATATCCGAGCGTTCCGTAACCAGCCGCCAGGCCACCTACCATGCAGACGGTGCCAGCCGATGAAAAAAAAGTCCGTCTGGTTTCACCCGATTCCGGGTCAGCACTGTTGTCCTTGTCATATTCCTTTTTCACCGCGATGTCACCTCGCCGTTTGACCAGTTCCTGTTGCGAACAGAATCCAATTGCACGAAAAGTAGTCGATCGCATCGGTCAATACAATTTGCAGAAACAGCACACTTGATTCGCGAAATAGCGACCAGACGTGCGGATTCGCTCGCTTGTCGGCACGGAGTGTGGCAAACGGAGTTATGGAAGATTCGATACCGCTCGTTTGTGATCAGCCGATTTTCAACGTAGCATTGCGTACGGATGCCACAGATTATCGGTGCGAACGGGTTAGCCTTTGGAAGGTCCGGAATCCATCAAAATCGTCAGCAGGAACGACGAATCGTTGATTGCCGCTACCGAATGCGGTTCGCTGGCGGCAAGGAACAACATTTGTCCTGCCATCAGCTGTTCTGTTTTACCGAGAGCGGTAAACGCGATTTGCCCTTCGAGGCATTGTACGATGATTTCGCCGGGCGCTTTGTGCTCGGTGATTTCTTTCCCGGCTGGTAAAACCATACGAATGACCTTCATCGATTCAGTCGAGATCAATGTGCTGGTTTTCGACGACGCAATCGCGTCACCCAGCGGCCGGACATCAACGACTTCGCCGGGGGAGGCGTGAGATAATGCCATTTTTTCCTTTTCGAATTGGGTTATTGGGAAACAAGGTTGTATACGTGACGAGCCGTAGCAACTGGAGGCCTGGACAGCGTTTCGAGCCGGGAATCAAATATGATCCGGTGGTGCGTGCTCGTCGCATTTCACGCAATTCAGCTGGAATCCGATCTTGGACTGGCGACCTTCGGTAGTCGTTGTCCAGTTGCGTTCGGTCCAGGGTGGATCGTGTCGCACATGTTGAAAATGTCCGCAGTCCAACTCGGCGACCCAATGGTCCTCTTCATCTTTGTGATAGCCGACGATGGATTGTTTCATAATCAGGAAACTCTAAATCGCATTGGCAATTTGCTGTAATTCCTGTTTGGGGCCAAAGAACTCAAAGTGAATTCGCGAGTCATCGACGTTCAGTTCTTTCAGGCTGGAATAGACGCCATGCATGAATGGTACCGGGCCGCAGAAGTAGAAATCGGCTTCCTCGTAGGGAGTCCATGACCGCAACAGTTCGGTGTCAACCGTTCCCGCTTGGTCGCATTTTCCGGTTTCGACGTCGCCCGCGAGTGGTGCATCATAGAGTACGCGGGTCTCGACAAAATCCTTGTCGGAGACCATTTTTTGCACTTCATCGGCAAAGGCATGCACGGCGCTGTTTCTGACGGCATGCAGGAACTGAATCGGCGCGAGCACTCCTTCGTGCACCAGCGATTTGGCCATCGACAACAATGGCGTCACTCCTATTCCGCCGGCAAGGAAAACAACCGGGCGATCACCGATTGTCGACGGGTCAATCGTAAACTCACCACATGGTGGGCCAATTTCCAGCACGTCCCCGGGCCGAGTGTCATTGTGAAGGAAGGTTGAAATCAAACCGTCGGGTTTTTCAGCGGACAGGCCGGTTTCTTTTTTTACACTGATTCGAAAGTGGCCGTTGCCAGGTTTGTCGGACAGACTGTAGTTCCGCGGCGAAGTAGGCGTTGTTGGATGGTCGACACGCAGGGTGATGTACTGACCCGGTTTGAAGACCGGCAGGGGTCCGTAGTCTTCGGGACGGAGATAAAAGGACGAGATAACCGCACTCTCGGGAACTTTGCGATCCAGGACAAATCGGCGAAAACCGTTCCAGCCTCCGGCGGCAGACTTTTGGGTTTCGTAAATCTCTTTCTCCCGACTGATACAGACATCAGCGAGCAGGCCGTAGGCTTCTGCAACGGCTGCCATGATCTCTTCGGTCGCTGCGTCACCCATGACGTCCTTGATCGCGGCCAACAAGTGTTTGCCGACAATCGGGTAGTGAGCCGGCTGGATATTCAATGAGCAATGTTTTTGCGAGATGATTTCGACGGCAGGGCCAAGTGCAGCGAGGTTGTCGATATTTACAAAGTAGGCACAGATTGCGCCGGCGAGAGCCTTTTGCTGGCCACCCGAATGCTGATGGGCCTGATTAAAAAAGGCCCGGACTTCCGGGTTGCCCTCAAACATCAATTCGTAGAACCGGCGGGTAATTGTCTCGGCGTTTGCAGCTACAAGCGGCGTAATCGCCTTGACGATTTCAATGGTTTTCTCACTCAACATGCCCCAGTTTCCCTGCGTAATCGTTGTGTTCACCCCGGATTCGGGATAGAATTTAGTCCTGTACCCAAACGTATAGAATATTAACCTGCATGTCAAGGTGCATAATTGTCCGCGTTGTTCTTCACAAGAATTGCCATGTTGTCAAAAACCGCCGAGTACGCCCTGCGAGCTGTTGTTTTTATGGGTGGCCAGGCGGGTCAGTCATC
>JAYVKA010000133.1:0-20010 GCA_043768885.1 Planctomycetota bacterium | reverse complement strand
CTAACACTGTGGGTCAGGATTGCCGTCATCGAATCGGTAGCCGAAGCGACATTGGATGGGAGGTCCAATTGCCCGGAATTATTGAGGCGATTCTGTGAAGGATCGCTTTGCAGAGTCATACTCGGTTTAACGCTCCTGTCAGGTAAGTCTGGAATGCCTGGTTGAAGTCAATTCAGATGGAGACTCAGGCTCGAATTCGATATTGATGGTAACAGGTTTGCCCCGCGACCAGACCAGGGTTCAACAAGTTACGCATAGTGGGCGTATTATTTACCGTTGGCTACATCTTGTGTCGCCACTTTCTCCGCACGGAATCTGGCGTGCAGCGATTCCCAGTCGATGACGAGTTTGCCGCCGATGGATTCGTGCTGCCTGGCCCAATTCATCAGCAGTTCCAGGCAGGCGTGGTCGATGAAATCCAGCTTTTCAAAATGCACATGCAGTTCGGCAGAGGGCGGTACGTTCTCCAGCTCCGATGCCAATTTGGGCAGGCGAAGAAATGTGGCCGAGCCTGACAAGTTCAACTTGGCGCTCTTCTTGTCCGGGGCGATTTGCAGATCTGTATTCAGGTGAGAGAACTGATACAGCAGTCTTGCCGCAGCCAGCGCGACGCCGACGATCACCCCGGTCAACAAGTCCGTTACTACGATCGTGATGACGGTTGCAAAGAACACCGCGACTTCGGCCCAGCCATACTTGTACAAGTCCCTGATCGACTTTGGATTGATCAGTTTGTAGCCGGTGTAAACCAGAATTGCGGCCAGAGCCGACGTCGGTATCATTCGCAATAGAAATGACAGGGCCGCCACGAACAACAGCAGCCAGAAGCCGTGCAGGATTGCCGAGAATTTCGTTTTGCCGCCTGCCTGGATATTCGCCGTGCTCCGTACAATCACACCGGTCATCGGTAGTGCGCCCACCAATCCGCATAGAATGTTGCCAACACCCTGTGCAGAAAGTTCCCGGTCGTATTTTGTTCGCGGTCCCTGATGCATTTGGTCAACAGCAGTGGCACACAAGAGCGTTTCCGCACTTGCCACAACCGCAATCAACAATCCCGCCGGTAACAATCCGGACCAGGGAGCGTCCTGTAAAATGACAAGGGTCGGAAACCGGATCTCATTCCAGAGATTGTCAGGAACTTCAACGTAGAGGACCGGAACGAACAACAAGGCCGCAACGATCGTGGAAAGCACTACGGCAATGAGGGCTGCTGGAACGATTTTCAACTTTTTCGGAGCAAATCCCTGCCAAACAACTATGGTAATGATCGTCAGCAGCCCGATCATGGCCGCCAAATGGTGGTTCTTCATTGAATCCGACAAATCCTGAATGGCCGAGACAGCATTGGTTTGTGTTTGCATGGCAATGCGAATGTCGCCACTCTCCAGATTTGCGAGCGCTGTTCGAATGGCCTGAATAGCGATGGGGGCTTGTTCGAGGATGCGGTCGGACCGCGTGGGCGCGGTTGACTCTTTTTCAAAGGCTTCGGTCTTGGCAACCAGTTCTTCGAGTTTGACCAACAGGGCTTTCTGCTCAGGTGCCACCGCCTGCAGTTCGTGGGATTCAAAATCAACCTGCTCTTGCGGCTGGGCAGAAAATGCTTCTACAGGCAAGTGATCGGGAAGTCGCTCGGCGACTTTTTCGGCGATTCCGACTTGGCGGCGATGAAGTTCGCCGATTTGACGCAGCATGCCGGTTTTGGTTTTTCGTCGCTCCACCGAAGAAAACTCCGGCATCCCGATTCCTTTTTGTATTGCGGACGGAATCGACATCAGGTTTGTGAGCCCGTTCCCTTTCGGTTTGTCATCCACCATCACATGAAACTGGCTGGCGAAAATCAGCACGCCGATGCCAGCCAGCATGCCTTTGATGACTGCTGGTGATACGGCCCGAAACCATTGCCCCAGTCGAAAGATCCCTGCGATCAACTGCAAAATTCCGCCGATCAACACGACGATCCCCAGCATTTCCAGGCCGAATTCCTGGACGATCTCATAAACGATAACAGTCAGGCCAGCAGCTGGCCCGCTGACCTGCAACGGACAACCGGCCAGTGAACCCACTACCAGTCCGCCGATAATGCCAGTAATCAAACCTGCTGCGACGGGAACCCCTGAGGCAATTGCGATGCCCATACAAAGTGGCAAGGCAACGAGAAAAACCACGACCGAAGCGAGGAGGTCACTTCGAACGTCGGACGTCGCCTGGCTGGTTTTCGTACCGGATTCCATGTTTTTCGAGTTCGATATTGAAAGCGATGAAGTGCTGAAACCCCGGAAGAGAACTTGAGCGTTGGGTCATATTGCGGGCGTGTGCAGTTGTTTGCGTTCTGGCACGGATCTTCCCAGCGATTGGAACTCGTTGGACTTGGGTGAATAGGAAAAGACCTGACCTGTTTCGAACTTGTAAACCCAGCCGTGCAGGTTGATTTCTTTCCTGCCCAGCGCAGCCGCAACGGTAGGATGGGTGCGAAGGTTTTCCAATTGTACAAGTACGTTTTCTTCAACGGTCAGCGTCAACCGGGCTGCCTCTTCTGTAATGTGGGGGTAGTTTTCCCTGACGATTCGGCCGGTCGCCTCGGCATGCCCCAGCCATGAGCGAACCGCTGGCAGAGTCTCCAGTTTTTCAGGATGAAGCAATCCGGCCATCGCTCCGCAATGTGAATGTCCGCAAACGATAATGTCTTTGACTTTCAGCGCGGCGACAGCAAACTCGATCGTGGCCGCTTCGCCACCCTTTACCGCCCCATAAGGCGGCACGATGTTGCCGGCGTTTCGCATGATGAACAGCTCGCCGGGCTGCGTTTGTGTCAAAAGACTTGGGTCGATGCGTGAATCGGAGCAAGTAATAAACAAAGCCAGTGGCTGTTGGCCTTCCGCCAGCTTCTCAAACAATTCCTGTTTATCGCTAAAAACTTCTGACTGGAATTCGTGGATTCCGTTTACGAGTTTTTGCATGGCTGGCTGTCCTTGTGTGAAAAGCAGGAGAAATGGCCTGGCTCAGGTGACGACTTGACGACTATTCAGGCCTGCTGGCGCTGCAATTATGGGCTTTTTCGGGAAAGCTGTCTAATAGATATGTTGACGTCGTTCCATAGATAATGTAGATGTGAAAGCATGGCGATTCAGGATCTTAACTACCACCATTTGCTGTATTTCTGGACGATTGCAAGGGAAGGCAGCATCGCCCGGGCCTGCGAGCGGTTGGGGCTGGCGCAGCCTACGCTCAGCAAGCAGTTGCAGCAGCTGGAACGGGCACTCCGTGAAAAACTGTTTGATCGTGTCGGTCGCCGTCTTGAGCTGACCGATTTTGGCCAGATGGTTTTTCGGTACGCCGATGAAATTTTTTCGCTGGGGCGCGAATTGCAGGAAGTGGTCGAAGGTCGCCCCGACGATCGGCCGCAACGATTTGTTGTTGGTGTTCAGGACGTGCTGCCCAAGTTGATTGTGCACCATCTTTTGAAGCCTGCTTTCGAAATAAACGAGTCAATCCACATTCTCTGTCAGGAAGGCAAGCATCTGGACTTGCTGGGGGAGTTGGCGGTCCACCGGCTGGATCTCGTGCTGTCGGACGCGCCGGTTTCACCTGGCACCAACGTGCGGGCCTACAACCACTTGTTGGGTGAATGCGGGATCAGTTTTTTCGGCAGTGCTTCACTGGCGCGAAAATACCAAAAATCGTTTCCGCAATCGCTGAACGGGGCGCCGCTCCTGTTGCCAGCCAGCAACAGCGCGATTCGGCGTGACCTCGACCAGTGGATGTCCAATCACGAAATTGTTCCGCAGCTCATTGGTGAGTTCGAAGATTCGGCGCTGATGAAAGTTTTTGGCCAGGATGCGATTGGCATGTTTCCCGCACCGGACCTCATCGAAGACGAAGTCTGTCGCCAGTTTGGCGTTCGGGTCGTAGGTCGCACAACCGAAGTTCGCGAACGCTATTATGCGATCTCGGTCGAGCGCCGATTGAAGCATCCCGCTGTCGTCGCGATCTTTAAAGCGGCCCGCGCAGAGTTGTTTTTGAAATAGGGCGAGTTGGAATTGAACATCCGGTTTTGAAGATGCGTTTTTGAATTTGTCCCGAAGCGATTAGCCGGTGACAAGCCTAGCACCAACACCGGTAGATGCCGAGGTGGAATCCAGTATCCCGGAGAGGCTGTGAATTCATCGTAACCCGAAGCGTTAGCGAGGTTCATTGTTCCCACTTGCTGACGCTTCGGGTTATGATTTCGGCGCAAGTTCTGCCAGCTCAAATAAATTCACAGCCGCGGAGGAATTTAAGCAACCCTCCTGCGGTCATCCCTTCAGGATGAAGGATATCAGGGACTCGCTGTCTCCGATGGTATTCGCTTCGCTTGACCACCTGCCAATAGCTCGAATGCCTCCGGCATGAAATTCCTGCGATAACGAATTGTCATCCGCTGGCATGGACAGAATGTGCCAGTCGCAGGGAAAAAGGCTGACAAGGAGCCCTGCCCCATTCATACTGATTGGCACGGACAGCATCAACTGGATTTTGACCCCGGAGTATCATCGGTGAATCGCAACTACGCTTTTTTTATTGCAGTGGCCGCCCTCGTACCTGGCTTTCTTGTTCCGGAAGCTGTTTTCGCCCAGCAGGCGGTTCAACTGCCTCGCGACCCGGATCTTTCTCCGGATGGACAGAGGATGGTCTTTGCCTGGCGGGGCGATATCTGGACAGCAGCGACCAAGGGTGGCGCGATCCGGCAGTTGACCAGTTCGCCAGATACCGAGTCGGTACCCAAATTTTCCCCTGATGGAAAACGGGTCGCCTTTGTCAGCGATCGAAACGGTCGATCGGGGCAAGTCTTTGTAATGCCGCTCAGGGGCGGTCAGCCGAAACAATTGACCTTCCATTCCGATGGTTGTTCGCTGTTGCAATGGATTGACGGCGGTGAGTCGTTGCTGGTGACTGCGAACCGCGATCATTACTGGCGCGATGCGGGGCGTTTCTTCCGGATTTCAACCAAACCGCACAGCCCCGAAAAAATCCTGTTCGATGCCGCCGGCGAGCACGGTCGCATATCGCCAGACGGTGATCGCATGCTGTTTACCCGCGAGGGAATTGCGTGGTGGCGAAAAGGCTATCGGGGCAGTCAGTCCAGTCAGGTTTGGTCGTACGATTTCAAAAACGAAAAGTTTGCGCAACTGTGCAGCGATGACTATGGTGCCCTGTCTCCGTTATGGGCTCCGGATGGGAAAAGCTTTTACTATGTCGGCGGAAACGATGGCACTTTCAATCTGTATCACAAATCACTGGACGGTGGCGATGCAAAAAAGCTGACCGGGTTCAAGGACGATTCGGTGGTGATGCCCTCTATTTCTGCTGACGGAACAACGATCGTGTTTCGGCATTTGTTTGACCTGTATTCATTCCAGTCCGATTCGGGCAACCCGCCGACAAAGATCCCGTTGACTTGCCGTGCCGAACAGGCAATCCCGCCAGTGCAGAACGTAGCGTTGAGTGAGGCCACAGAAGTTGCCTTTTCGGAAGACGGATTGGAAATCGCATTCGTTGCCGGCGGTGACGTGTGGGTGATGGACACGGTACTGCGGGAACCGAAGCAGATCACGAAAACGCCGGAAGAAGAATCGTCGGTCGTTTTTGCTCCGGATGGCGAGTCACTGCTGTTTGCCAGTGACACTGAAGGGCAAAGCGATATTTGGAAGGCAACCCGCAAGGATGCCACGAAATACTGGTGGTTGAACGATTCGTTTCAACTGGACCGCATCACCACTGACGGTGACCTGGATTCACGCTTGAGATTCAGCCCGTCCGGTGAGCATATTGCATTTGTAAAGGGGCCGGGCGACCTGTGGACCATGAAATCAGATGGATCGGAACAGAAGCGATATTTCGCATCGTGGGATGCGCCGGAATTTGAATGGTCACCTGACAGCAAGTGGCTGACCTGGTCCGTAAGCGACAACAATTTCAACAGCGATGTTTTTGTCGCGCCAATCGACGGATCGCAACCGGCACTGAACATTTCCCGGCACCCCGACAACGATACCGGTCCGGTTTGGTCCCCCGACGGCAAGGTCATCGCCTTTGCCGGTCAACGCCTGGGCGAAGAGCGTGACATCTGGTTCGTCTATTTGCAGAAGAGCGATGACGAAATCGATGAGCGTGACCGAAAGATGACTGAGGCGAAGGAGAAGCTGGAAAAAGCCCGCAAGGACAAGGCTGCCAAATCCGGCGAGTCACCTGGTGACAAGCCCGGCGACAAACCAGAGGAAAAAAAGGCCGACGTTCCGGCAGGTGCCGACAAACCGGCTGGCCAGGACCCCAGGAGCGACGAGCCTCCTGCCGAGTCGGCCGAAGTTGACAAGGACAAAAAAGAAGAAAAGAAAGACAAGGAAGAAGTGCCGGTCGTCAAAGTTGATCCGGAGGGGATTCATGAACGAATCCGCCGCGTGTCGATTCCGAATACGGGCGAAGCCGGTTTGTTCTGGTCACCCGATTCAAAGAAGCTGGCTTTCAGTGCCACCATCGACGGAAAGAATGGAACGTATACGGTCGAACCCGCAACCGACCTCGTTCCGAAATTGTTAGTAGCCAAAACCGGTCGGCAAGCTCGCTGGATCAAGACAGACAATTTGATTCTTTGGCTGGCTGGAGGGACTCCGGAAAGTATCGAAGCGGCGGGCAAGGCCAACAGTTATCCGTTCCGCGCGTTGAGCCAGGTCGATGTTGCCGCTCACCGGGGCGCCGGATTTGATCTTGCGTGGCGGGCAATGCGGGATGGTTTTTATGACGGCAATCTGAACAATCGAAACTGGGACGACATTCGCCGCAAGTATCACGATATTGCAGCCAACGCGCCGGACTCCAGTTCGTTTGGCGATGTTGTCAATATGATGTTGGGTGAATTGAACGGTTCACACCTGGGCTTTTTCCCTGGTGGCATGGGCGGTCGCGGCGGGGTCGCTGTGCCAGCAGCAGGCGGTGATGCATGGAACGAATCGACCGCACATTTTGGCTTGCGATTCGATGCGAAACATGCCGGGCCTGGGCTGCTGGTTCGCGAAGTAATTCTCAACGGCCCAGCCTGGCGAATGGAAAGCCGCGTGGAAGTCGATGAAACAGTGCTGGCCATCGATGGTACCGCAGTCGATCCAGGCATGGATCTGACAACAGTCCTGAACGGCCCGCTTCCCCGCGATGTGGTTTTGAAAGTGAAGGGCACGGACGATGCAGTTCGTGACGTAACGATTCGTCCGATTTCCCATGGAGCAGCCCGCTTCTTGTTATACGACCATTGGGTTCGCGGCAACCAGGCGAAAGTCAAACAGGCATCCAACGACCGCTTTGGTTACATCCACATCAGCGGGATGGACATGCCCAGCTTCTACGACTTTGAACGGGACCTGTTCGCGATCGCTGGTGGCAAAGAAGGTCTCGTGATCGACGTTCGCGAAAACGGAGGCGGTTCGACGGCCGATCATTTGCTGACCATTCTCACCCAACCCGTTCACGCAATCACGGTTCCCCGTGGCGGCGGGCCAGGATATCCACACGACCGAATGGTTTACGCTCCGTGGAGCCAGCCGATCGTGGTCTTGTGCAACCAGAACAGTTTTTCCAACGCGGAGATTTTCAGTCACGCAATCAAAACCTTGAAACGTGGCCGACTGGTTGGCGTCCCGACGGCTGGCGGAGTGATCAGCACCGGCGGCACACCGATCATGGACCTTGGGTTCCTGCGAATGCCATTCCGCGGCTGGTATCTGTTAAACGACGGCGAGGACATGGAGTTGAACGGCGCGGTTCCCGATTTCGTAATCTGGCCAGAGCCGGCGGACATGATGCAGGGAGTCGATCAGCAACTGGACAAGGCGGTCAGTGTGCTGGACGAAGATGTCAAATCATGGAAGTCGCGTCCCCAACCGGACTTGAAAAAGGCCAGCGAACGTCCCGGTCGGAAATAGACGCGGGCTTTGCGGATCCAAAACCACCCGGTTTCGCCTATTTCTTTGGCCATTTCGGTCAAGGTAAATCCCTTGCGCGATTTCGGGGCAACCAAACCCCGAAAATTTCTTTCGATTTCCGTCTGAACCGACACCCGGCCTGTTTGGGTCATGCGACTCGCTATCCGTAAATTTGACAACAGGAAATTGGAAATTTTCGGCGATTGTTGATGCGAAATACGCCAAAAGTGGTTACCGTAACGATGCGATGAATTTGTTCCGCGTCGGGGCAACGACAGTACGGTGATTGGTTGTGTGACGGAAACCGCCAAGAAAATCCTGCTGAATCTGATCTCCCCGTCAGGGAGATTCGTTGCCACATTGACCTTCTGAATCAAACCTGCATCCGCACGGTTGAGCGAAAACGGATCCAGGACAATTCTGTCTGTACTGGGATTCACTCATGAAGCGTCGCAACAAGCCACTTTCCCGAATTTATCGTCGCCGCCTTTTTGAATCGAGAAAGCGGAAGCAGGAGCAACTGGATTTTCAGCAACTGGAAGGCAGACAGCTGCTGGCCACATATGTTGTGTCCAACACACTCGACAGTGGTGCCGGTTCTTTTCGCGATGCGATCGTTCAAGCCAACACCAATTCCGGCTCGGACGTTATCGAGTTCAGCATTGGTGGTGGCGGAGTTCAAACGATCAGTCCGACCAGTGTGCTGCCATCCATCACGGACAGATTGACGATCGACGGCACGACACAGCCTGGATATTCCGGAACACCGCTGATTGAACTGAACGGCACCAGCGTTGTCGGCGATGGGCTTACGCTCAGTGCCAGTTCAACAATCCGCGGTCTGGCGATCAACCGTTTTGGCGGCATGGGAATTCTGGTTACGGCCGCCGGCGACACCAGCACCATTTCGGACAATTACATCGGACTGGATCCGACCGGTAATATCGCGCGGGCCAATGCGACTTGGGGGATCATCGTTGCCGGCGCTTCGGAAACCGACATCTTTGACAATGTTGTATCTGCCAACAGCCAGGGCGGGATTGCCGTCATCGGTTCTGGAGCATCGCCGACATCCATTGGCGAAAACAAGATCGGAACCAACGCGGCAGGAACCGCTGATCTGGGAAATACTTTCTCCGGAATTTTTGTTGGAACTGCGGCCGGGTTTCCCACCTTGGGGGTCACGGGTTCCGCATCCAATACCTATATTTCGGCGAATCTGATCAGCGGCAATAACGCATCGGGAATCGCCCTCAGTGCTGCGATCGATACCACCATTGTTGGCAACAGGATTGGAACCGATGAAACAGGACTGTTGCGAATCGGCAACACCCAGACCGGAATCGCCGTTCAGAACGGCTCAACGGGAACGATCATTGGCGGCACCAATTCGCTTGATCGCAACATTGTGTCTGGAAATTTCAATGATGGCATTTTGATCAATGGTGTGGGGACAACCACAACCTCGGTCCTGGGCAACTACATCGGAGTTGGAACCGATGGTTCAACAATTGTCACCAACACCTGGCACGGTGTGGAAATCGTTGGTGTACCGAACAACACAATCGGCGGCAGTACTGCTGGTGCGCGAAATGTCATTGGCGGTAATTCGCTTTCCGGAATCAGCATTTCTGGCGCTGGGGCAACCGGAAACACGGTCGTCGGGAACTACATCGGGCTTGCAGGCGATGGCAACACGATGGTGGCCAACACGCAGTACGGGATCTCGATGACTGGTGGCAGCGGCACGGTTGTCGGCGGGTTCACCGCCACGCCGGGAACGGGTGCCGGAAACGTGATTTCGGGCAATACCCTGACGGGTGTCTACATCAACGGATCCGTGAACGACTTTGTTCGTGGCAATATCATTGGACTCGATGCGACCGGCCAGTTCGACCGCGGAAACAACTCGTATGGCGTCCTGATCTCCAATGGATCACCACACTTGGTCGGTGGCGATGACGATGATGACGGCAGTCTGGACGGAGTCGTCCAGTCACGAAACGTGATTTCGGGAAACGACGTCCTCGGGGTTGGTTTGACCGGCGGGCCGAGCAATGTCACGATCCAGGGGAACTACGTTGGTACAACTCTGGTTGGAACTTCGTCGATCGGGAACGGCACCACAATTTCCAGCGCAGGAATTTGGGTTGATTCATCGTACAGCGTATTGATTGGCGGCTCGACAGCGGGTGCCGGCAACGTGATTTCCGGAAACCTCGGCAACGGAATCCAGTCCAACCAGGCTAATATTGCCGGTCAGACGCTGACGGTTCAGGGGAACCGGATAGGCGTTGGAGCTGACGGAGTCATAGCGATTCCCAACTTGTCGGAAGGAATCCGGATTACCAACCAGTTGCCAGGCTCGGTCCTGATTGGTGGTTCGGTTGCCGGAGCCGGCAACGTGATCAGCGGGAACGCTTCGCACGGGATCATTTTTAACGCCGGAGCCGGTGGGCACACGGTATCCGGAAACCTGATCGGCACCGACATTTCCGGAACCATCGACGTTGGCAACGGGCAAAACGGCATCACGATTGCCTCTTCCAGTGGATATCTGATCGGCGGAACGTCAGCCGCCGAGCGAAACATTATTTCCGGCAACCAGGGACACGGGATTTCCCTGTCCAACAATACCTCCAACAGCATTATCGGAAACTATATCGGGACCAGCCTCAACGGACTTGGCGACCTGGGCAACAACGGCCGGGGGATCAGCACGGTCGGGTCGAGCAATAACATCATCGGCGGTACAACGGTTGGCCACCGAAACATCATTGCCGGCAATAACGATGTTGGAATCACCTTCTCAACGCTGTCCAACAATAACATCGTCATCGGCAATTACATCAGCATCGACGCAACGGGCGATACGCTGCTGACCAATGGATGGTCGGTCTCGATTGCCAATTCATCGGGCAACCGGATTGGCGGTTCGGCAGCGGGTGAGCGGAACTTCGTCGGCCAGCGAATTCTGGTCACCGGATCGAACCTGTTGAACACGACCAACAACCGGATTCAGGGGAACACAATTGGGGTCGGAGTCTCGGGCGCGAGTTTGGGCCACAACAGTTCAGGAGTTCTCCTCGAACTCAAGGCGTTTGGCAACTACGTCGGCACCGACAGTGACGGCAACAATGATGCGAATGAAGGCAACCTGATTTCCGGTCGCAGTGTGGGGGTCATAATCAGCAATGTTGGCACCGACGGCAACGTGGTCGCGGGCAACCTGATCGGCACCAACGCAACGGGAACAGCGGCAATTCCCAACACGGCAGAAGGCGTAATTATTTTCGACAACGCTACTGGCAACATCATCGGCGGAACGACCACCGCCGCGCGGAACATCATCAGCGGCAGCGCCTCACACGGCGTCTACATCACGGGAGCCAATGGCAACACCGTCCTGGGCAACTACATCGGTACCGACGTTACCGGAACGATCGATCTGGGCAACACCGGTTCGGGGGTCTACATCGAAAACTCAGCCAACACCACGGTCGGCGGTAGCGTAGCCAGTGCGCGAAACGTGATTTCAGGCAATGAGGGTAGTGGGGTTGTGATCACGGGTGCGTCTTCGACCGTCAATGTGATCGTGGGGAATTACATCGGTACGAACGCGGCAGGGACTGGCGACCTTGGCAACACGCTGAACGGAGTTCAGCTGATTGCTGGTGCCAATGCCAACCAGGTTGGCGGCATAGCTGCAGGGCAACGAAATGTCATTTCCGGTAACGATCAAAACGGAATCAGGATCGAAGGAACGGGCACGAACGCAAACCTGATTCAGGGCAACTACATCGGTACAGACGTCACTGGCAGCATCGACCGGGGCAATTCGATTCAGGGCATCAGCGTTGTCTTCTCGGCGACCGGCAATATCCTCGGAGGTGACGCCGCGGGCGCAGGAAACGTCGTTTCGGGAAATAACTTTGACGGCATCAACATCACTTTTGCCAATGGCAATTTTGTACGCGGCAATACGATCGGGCTGGCGGTCAACGGCAACACGGCGTTGGGCAATTCCCGCTGGGGAGTCTATCTCGACAGTTCCAGTACCACCGTTGGTTCGACGGCGTCGCGCAACATCATTTCAGGCAACGGCATTGGTGGTGTCGGAATCGGATCAGGCACAACGCTGAATCTCGTTATCGGCAACTACATTGGCACCGATATTACGGGCACACTTGATCGCGGCAATGTTTCTCACGGTGTGCAGATTTTGAATGCCGGAACGAACACGATTGGCGGCACATCAGCGGGAGCAGGGAACCTGATTTCGGGCAACAACGGATATGGGGTCCAGATCACCGGGGCTGGATCGACCGGCAACACGGTACAGGGCAACTACATTGGTACCAATGCCGCGGGGACTGGTGCGATTCCGAATGACAACGGTGGTGTCACGGTTGTAAGTGGCGCGAGTGGGACAGCGATCGGCGGAGAGACCGCCGGAATGGGCAACCTGATTTCAGGGAATTTCCAGTCTGGAATCACGATTGATGCCAGTTCGCTAACGACGGTTCAGGGAAACTACATTGGTGTTGACGCCACCGGCACAGTCGCGCTACCCAATTTTTTCGGAGTCACGATCACCAACGCTTCCAACAACAACCTCATTGGCGGCTCGAATCCGGGTGCACGAAATGTGATTTCCGGTTCGCTGATTCCATGGGATCTGACCAATCCCAATGCCAACGGAATCAGTATCAATGGCAACAGCACGTTAAACCGGATTCAGGGAAATCGTATCGGCACCAATGCTGCGGGTACTGCCGCAATCCCCAACACGGGTCGGGGTATTTATGTTATTGGAAACAGCAATACGATGGGGTCGGATGATAATGGAATCAACGACTTGACCGAAGGAAACCTGATTTCCGGAAACGGCCATGAGGGCGTTCAGTTCGCCGGGATTTCGAACGCATTCCGGGGCAATTTGGTTGGAACCGATGCAACCGGCACCTATGCCATTTCCAACGCGCTGAATGGACTCTTTTTGGGTGGCTCGTGGAGCAGCATTGTCGGGTCGGGCAATCCTGGTGGCAGAAACGTTTTTTGCGGAAACGCCTGGAGTGGAATCAGAATTCAGGGTGGTGGCCTGAACGTTGTTCAGGGAAATTATGTCGGCACATCAGCCAATGGCCTGTCGGCGATTGCCAATGGAACCGGCGCGATCAGCAATACGACGGGTGGAATTCTGATCAGTGGTTCCGGCCAGAATCAAATCGGCGGCAGCGGAACGGGTCAGGGAAATGTGATCTCAGGCAACCTGCGAGCCAACGTACACATTCAGGACAACGGCGGTGTTGGTTCGGTTGCCAACAAGGTCCAGGGAAACGTTATTGGCCTGAATGCTTTGGGACAGGGCGTGCTGGGGAACGGATCTCAAATCGGAGTCCTGATTGGTTTCACCGAGGATCTTTCATCGATTTCCATCAACAATACGATTGGGTCTGATGGTGACGGGAACCTGGATGCTGCAGAGAGTAACGTGATATCCGGGAACAGTTTCGGAATTCAAAGCAGGTCCAGCGGAAACAGGATTGGGCATAACCGGATTGGGACAAATACTGGCGGAATGGCCGCACGGCCCAACGTGGTGGGGATCGATTCCTACGGCAGTTCGACCGTAATCGCCAACAACGTGGTTTCGGGTAACAGCCAACAGGGAATCGCGTTCCGGTCGACTGGTGTTTTGAATGTTGCTGGCCAGGTTGAGTCAAATTACATCGGCGTAGGAATGGATGGGACGACTGCAATCGCCAACGGCACCTATGGCATCGAAATTCAGGATACGAGTGTTGTTATTGGCGGCGGGATCGGCAAACGTAATATCATCTCCGGAAATACGCTGGCCGGTGTCCGTATTTTTTCCACCTATGTCGGAAACACCTTCACCACCATCAACGGCAACTACATCGGCACGGATGCGACGGGAACAATCGACGTCGGCAACGGCGGAGAAGGTGTTCGGATCACCAGCAGTTCCAACACGATTGGCGGACCGACTGCGGCGGATCGCAATATCATCTCCGGCAACCAGCTGGACGGCATCTATTCGACTGGAACCGGCATCACGATACAGGGGAACTGGATTGGGGTCGGTGCGGCGGGAACGGAATTGGGCAATACACTCAGCGGAATTCGGCTGAACGCGACCAGCAATGCGATTGTGATTGGCAACGTGGTTTCGGGTAACGACCAGCGGGGAGTCTGGCTGGAATCCAATGCGCATGAAACAACGATTCAGGGGAATACCATTGGACTTGATCCGACTGGATCGACTGCAGTTGGCAACTCATTTTCTGGAATCGACATCAATGATTCCAACAACGTCATCGTTGGCATTGATGGGAACGGAATTAATGATGAGAACGAAGGCAACCTGATTTCGGCAAATCTTCTGGACGGCATCCGGGTGACCAATGGTACGGCCAACGTCGTTGCCGGAAACCGGATTGGCGCGAACGCAGCTGGAAATCCGGCTGGAAACGGATTGAACGGAATCCAGATCGTTTCCGGAACTGGCCATGTTATTGGCGGATCGGGACTGCAGCAAAACACGATCGCGTACAACAACCAGGCCGGTTTGCGCGTGCTTAGTAACAGTACGCTGGTCGGCGCGAATCGTTATATCTCCAACGCGATACTGGGAGTCGACTTGGCAACCGCTGGCGTCTCCCTAAACGTTCAAGGGAATCCCGCCAACCGAAATTTCCCGGTCCTTACGTCGGCCTGGATCGACGGATCCGAACTGGTAATTCGCGGTTTCGCTGATTCTGGTGTGACGTTTGACCTGTACCTGTCCAATCCAAACATTACCGGATTTGGCGAAGGAAACATGCAGCTGGTCCGGCTGGTCGAAGGAAGTCCGCAGGACCTGAATGCGACCAGTGGCTCGTACAGCAACGCCGACCTGGGCGGTTTGAATGCTGTTGACGGCACGGTGACATCAAATCGTTTTGAATATCGAATTGCAGTCCCGACCGGAATCCAGATTGGCACGCGGCTGACTGCAATCCATATCGGAACGGGCGCTGAAACACAGAAAGTCAGCGAGTTCGGTAATGCGATTCTGGTTAGTGATTCACCTGGCATTGGTCAGCCGGGAAGTTCGCTAAAACCGGTGATAACGCTGCCGACGTCGAAGACGATCAGGCAAGGCGAGACGTTACGGGTCGAAGGCAGTTTTGTCGATACCGATTCGACCGAATGGGTTGCGACAGTCAATTTTGGAAACGGCACTGTGGTGCCTTTGCCAATCAGCGCCAATCGGACGTTTGTCTTTGAATACGTTTATCCACTGGCTGGCAACTACACAGTCACTGTCAGTGTGACGGACAATTCGCTGGCGACTGGTACTGCAACGATGCAGGCTGTTGTGCAGAACGCGGTTCCGCAGATTGACTTGAATCTGGTCAGCGTGACGACTCCGGTGAATGAAGGCCAGCCGGTTACCGTCAGCGGCACGTTTAACGACGGGCTAAACACCGAAGCCCATGTCGTCACGATCCAGTGGGATAACGGACTGACATCGACGTTGAATCTGGCGGCGGGAGTCAAAACGTTCTCGGCCAACCACACCTATTCCAGCCGCGGACCGGGCAGTGTTGCGGGCTCGGGTGTCGATCTTTACCGGATTCAGGTCAGCGTTGCTGATCCGGTCAGTTCTTCGGTGCCAACTCCGTTGGGTCTGTTGATTGCCGAAGTCCGCAACGTGTTGCCGGGCGGATTGTCAGCAACCTTCTCGCCAACAGCGATCAATGCTGGCCAGTCGGTCACGATTAGCGGCGGTTCGTTTACGGATCCGGGAAACCAGGATTTGCATCGTGTGCAAATCGACTGGGGTGACGGTTCACCCAAAACGATTGTCAATCTCGCACAAGGCGCACGGAACTTTGGCGGCACGCCTGCCTTTACGCACGTGTACACCACCGCTCCCCGTTTCGGCTCGACATATCAGGCAAAAATTGAACTGGTCGATTTGGACCAGCCCCAAGACATTCGCACGCTGACGCAGAATATCACGGTCAGCCGTGCATCGGTTTCGAATATCAACCTGACGCTGACTCCTTCGACGATCGGTGAAGACGGAACGGTCGTCCTGGCGGGCACGTTCACCGATGCCGATACAACTGATGGGCAACTGGTAACGGTCAATTGGGGTGATGGCAATGCGACCAGTTTTGCGCTGGCGGCCGGGATTGCTTTCTTCTCCGGAATCTCCCACCAGTACCTCGACAATCCGTCGGGCGGGAATCAGTACACGATCGAGGTGCAAATTGCAGAAGCGTTTGACGTCTCGGTTTTTGCGATGGCAAGCCAAATCGTCACGGTCAATAACCTGGCTCCATCGCTGGACAATCTGGTTGCGGTCAACGCGGCTGGTACTGCATTGCCGGTTAATGAAGGAGACGCGGTTCGCTTGACTGGCCAGATCCAGGACATGGGAACGCTGGATCGGCAAACGATCGATGTCAACTGGGGTGACGGAACGACTTCGCTTGCCGTGGTCGATTCGTTTACTCGCACGTTTGTGGCAACGCACCGGTACGAAGACAATGGTTTGTTGACTGGACAGGCATTTCAGATCACCGCAACCATAACCGACAACGACGGAGCGTTCACTATCCAGTCGGTCAACCGCGCGGTAATCAACGTGGCACCGGTAGTGGCGATTGTTCCTTCGGCAACGAACACGAACCCGAGCCTGATACTGCTGCAGGCGGACGTTCAAGACGTGTTGGGAGATTTGCCTCCATCTTCGTTTGCATGGAATGCATTTGTCGCCGGCAACCAGGGAGCAACAGCCCAGTCGGGCAACGGTTCCAGTTTTGAAATCAACCGGTCGTCTGATCCCAATGCGGTTTGGACGATCAGCCTGCAGGTGAATGACGGTGATGGTGGAGTTACCCTCAAGACTCTGCAGTTTCTGGCGGGCACCGGCGGTAACGACACGATTGTTGTGAACAACGCAACGATGGCCAGTGTGACTTCGGGAACGCTGCTGGTTTTGGGTTTGGGTGGGAATGACACAATCGACGCATCGGACGTTTCCGTCACAACCAGCCAGTTGATTCTGGATGGCGGAGCGGGAACCGATTTGTTGTTCGGTGGAGCGGGCAACGACATTTACTATCTGAGGGGTGGGAACGACTCGGCCAACGATCTGAGTGCAGGCTTCACGCCAGCAGTTGCCGCGAGAATTGACCTTGGGGACGACCGGTACATACTGTCGCCCAACAGTACGTTAACGGTGATCGACCGAAGCGGATTGAACGCGCTGGATTTTGGACTGGCTGATTTTGGAGTAACGTTCAGCTTGGCGCTGAATAATTCGACGTCGCTGACTTCGCAAGACGTCGATCCGACGGGAGCTTCGAATACACATTTCGTGCGAACCCAGGGTACGTTTAACGAACTGGCGGGAAGCCTGTACGGTGACACGCTGACCGCGGCCAGCGACACGACGGTCAGCGGCGGAGACGGTGAGGACCAGCTACGCGCGTTGGCCGGTACGAGCGGCGCGACTTTCTCCGGTGGTTCCGACGACGACACGTTGTTGGCAACGGGCGTGAACATTTCAGGGCTGGTTTTCAGCGGAGACGAAGGCGCGGATTTGCTGCGCAACCAGGGCTCAGTCGCCGGCCTGACCTTTGGTGGTGGATCGGACGACGACACGCTGATCAACGAAGGGACGATTACCGGGACGTTGAATTTTGGCGGCGATGATGGTGCTGACCAGCTGCAAAACCTTGCGGGAAAATCGATTGCCACGTTGGTATTTGGTGGTGGATCCGATGACGATTTGTTGATCAACCAGGGTTCGCTGGGAACACTGAGTTTTGGTGGTGACAGCGGCGCCGATGAACTTCGCAACCCAGGGACGATCACGACGCTGGTGTTCAAGGGTGGTGCGGATGATGACACGCTGACCAATAGCGGGTCGGTCAGCACCAGCCTGGATTTCCGTGGCGATGACGGTTTCGATGTGCTGAACAACAGCGGTTCGGTCGCGGGTTTGATTTTCCGTGGCGGTGCGGACGATGACGCGCTGTATCACAACGCCGGAACCCTGACCGGTCTGGATTTCCGTGGTGATGATGGTGTGGACGTCCTGGAGAACCGCAGTACGATTTCCTCGCTCTTATTCACCGGCGGTGCCGACGACGATTCGCTGACCAATTTTGGTGGAGCCACGGTCAATGGACTGACATTCAATGGTGATGACGGTGCGGATTCACTGTTGAATGCGGGCGGCATGACAGGAACGATTATTTTCATTGGTGGTGGCGATGATGATGCGCTTTACAACCTGGGGACGATTGCCGGTCTGGATTTCCGGGGTGACGAAGGGGCCGATACGCTTCAGAACAGCAACACGTTGACTGGCCTGACGTTCCGGGGTGGAGCGGACGGTGACGAATTGCTGAACCTGACAGATGCCGTAATTTCCAACCTCAGCTTCTTCGGAGACGACGGGGCGGATGCGTTGCAAAATGCCGGTCAAATCACGGGGGTTACGTTTCACGGCGGAGCCGACGGTGACGAACTGGTGAATCTGGTTGGTGGAGTCCTGAGCGGTTTGACCTTTAACGGCGACGACGGCGCGGACACGCTGGGGAACGCCGGCCAATTGCTGGGGACGCTGGTCTTCCATGGTGGTGCTGACGACGACACGCTGATCAACAGCGGATCGATGGGCAGCATGACATTCAACGGTGGCGCGGATGATGATGCGCTGTTGAATGACACGGGCGCAGCGATGGGTGGATTGAATTTTGGTGGCGACGACGGGGCGGATTTGTTGCTAAACCGGGGCACAGCGACCACGGTTGGTTTCACAGGTGGTGCGGACGACGACGTCCTGATCAATCGCGGTAGCGCGACGGGTTTGAATTTTGGCGGCGACACGGGCGCGGATTTTCTGGCCAACTATGGTTCGGCGACGACGGTTGTGTTTACGGGTGGCGCGGACGACGACACGCTGGTAAATGCATCGACGGGCTCAATCAGTGCCATCAATTTTGGCGGCGACACCGGTGCGGATCTGCTGGTCAATGAAGGCCTGGTAACGACGATCACGTTTACGGGCGGTGCCGATGATGACGCACTGGTCAATCGCTCGACGGTTGGAACGATCACCTTCTCGGGTGGTGGTGATGACGACGTGATGCTGAATTCCGGTGCGAACGTCGGCACGATCGACTTTGGCGGCGACGACGGGGCAGACATTCTGCAAAATACCGGCGCGGGAACAGGCGCGATCATTTTCCGTGGCGATGGAGGCGCGGATGTGCTGATCAATGCCGGCTCGAACGTGGCGTCGATCAATTTTTCGGGTGGCGCGGACGATGACGTTTTGATCAGCCGCGGAACGAACACAGGCGGTATCGTGTTCAATGGGGACAATACGACAACGCCAAACGGTGCGGACACGATGATCCTGCACGGCAGTGGAAACGGCACAGCTGCTGCGACCGTCCAGTTTTTCGGGCTCGGTGGCAAAGACGCATTGCAAAACAACGCGGCCGGATTCGCTTCGATTACGTTTGTCGGCGGCACGGACGATGATGTGCTTCAGAACATTGCAACCGGAGCGACG
Source organism: Planctomycetota bacterium (assembly GCA_043768885.1). Classification (GTDB taxonomy): domain Bacteria; phylum Planctomycetota; class Planctomycetia; order Pirellulales; family Pirellulaceae; genus BJ22. Next base: position 450 of record JAYVKA010000133.1, on the reverse strand, counting down.
AACATCGATTTCCAGGGGGATTCGGGAGCGGATATTCTGGACAACCGCGGATCGTCGGTTTCCAGGATCCTGTTTGCCGGCGGCGCGGATGATGACATTCTGGTCAACTCGGGGAACAACGTTAGCGGAATCACTTTCAACGGCGGCGGCGACGATGACACGCTGTTGAATACGGGGAATGGAGTGGTCGGCATCAATTTCGGTGGTGATTCGGGCGCGGATGTCCTGATCAACACCGGTGCCAACGTCAGCACGATTCTGTTTACGGGTGGTGGCGATGATGACGTGCTGCTCAATGGCGGTTTGGCTTCATCGGGAATCGAGTTCCGGGGCGACGCGGGGAACGATCGCTTTATCATTTTGACCCAAGGCGCGAACAGCAGTAGCCAGACATTCTTTGGCGACGCCGGCGCGGATGTTCTGGTCAATTACGCGATCGACGTTTCGGGC
>JAYVKA010000132.1:0-10402 GCA_043768885.1 Planctomycetota bacterium | reverse complement strand
GAACACCTGGGGAATGAACACGTTACAGGAGACCATGATCCAATAGGCCCACCAGAAGTTGCCGAAGGCACGGTTATAGAACGCAAACGTCTCTGTCTGCACTCCGCTGTACCAGGCGATGAAGAACTCGATGCCGTACGCCGTTCCAACCATCAGGCCCGTCGCCATGATGATCTTGTTCATGTTCTCCAGATGCCGAATCGTGATCAGGTTTTTTAACCCGTACAACTGCCGACAGGGAACCAGCAGTGTCACCACCATGGCAAATCCGGAGAAAATCGCGCCCGCAACAAAATACGGCGGGAAAATTGTGGTGTGCCAGCCAGGAACCTGCGACACGGCAAAGTCGAAACTAACGACTGTGTGGACCGAAAGAACCAGCGGCGTCGCCAGTGCGGCCAAAATCACATAAGCCGCTTCGTAACGATGCCAACTGCGCGAGGAACCAGTCCACCCGAGCGAAAACAGCCCATAGAAAAACCGGCCGATCTTTGTGCGGCAACGATCCCGGAACGTGGCGATATCCGGCACCATTCCCATATACCAAAACAACACCGAAACCGTTGCATAAGTCCCCACCGCAAATACGTCCCACAGAAGCGGACTGCGGAAGTTGGGCCACATGCCCAGGTGCTCGGTCGGAACGGGAAACAGCCAGTAGAAAACCCAAACGCGACCAATGTGAATGCCAGGAAAAGTTCCGGCGCAAATAACGGCGAAAATCGTCATCGCCTCGGCGGCACGGTTGATACTCGTTCGCCAGTTCTGCCGAAACAAAAACAGAATCGCCGAAATCAGCGTTCCCGCGTGACCGATACCGACCCAGAAAACGAAGTTGACAATCGGGAATCCCCAGTACACCGGGTTGTTGTTCCCCCAGATGCCTACGCCTGTCATGAACAGGTGGATGATGCAGGCGCCCAGAATCGCCATGAACAACATCGAGATTCCAAGCGTGATGTACCACGCGCGGGGCGGCCTGGTCGCCTCCCACAGGCTGGTCACGTTCTCGGTTACGCCGCCGTAATCCAGACCGCCCAGCACCAACTGTGCCCGCCTGCCCGGATCTTCGAACGTGTTGTCAACTTCAGTATCGATTGCGATTGACATGCTGGTCTGTCAGTTGGGTTTGCGTTAAAAAATTCGTAACAAGTAATTCTGCGTATCAGGCACCAGGACTGTGCTCTTTGGCTGCTCCGTCCGAATCGGCAGCCGGCCCCACCGCTGAACCGGAATAGTCAACCAGAGCAGGGTGCGGATTGCGGACACGGGCCAGGTACATCGTTCGCGGAATGTTGTTCAGCTCTTCCAGCATCGAGTACGAACGGGTATTGGCATGGGCCCTGGCAACATCGCTTTCCGGATTCAGCAAATCGCCGAACCGGATGGCACCCGTCGGACAGGCGTCCTGGCAAGCCGTCGTGATTTCGTTTGGACCGATTTTGCGGTGCTCGTTCTTGGCCTTGATCTTGGTGTTCTGAATCCGTTGCACGCAGTACGTACACTTCTCCATCACGCCGCGGCTGCGAATCGTGACTTCGGGATTCATCATCAGGTTCTGCAACGAGCGGTCTTCGGCTGACAACCGGTCCGCATTCGGATACTTCAGGAAAGTCTCCGCGTCGCTGTAGTTCAAATAGTTGAAGCGGCGAACCTTGTAAGGACAGTTGTTACCGCAATATCGGGTGCCGATACAGCGGTTGTAGACCATGTCGTTCAGGCCTTCGTCCGAGTGAACCGTCGCAGCGACCGGGCAAACCGTTTCGCACGGAGCATTCTCGCAATGATGGCACGCAACCGGCTGGTGAGTGACCTGCATCTCGCCAGCGTCGCCAGCCTCTTTGCTGTACAGGTTTTCACCGAAATAACGGTCCAGGCGAAGCCAATGCATTTCGCGACCGCGCCACACCTGCCATTTACCGACGATCGGAATATTGTTCTCAGCCTGGCAAGCCGTCATGCAACTGCTGCAACCTGTGCAGGAGTTGAGGTCGATCGACATGCCCCATTTGTTGTCCTTGTTCGGATTGTATAAACCCCGAACGCCCGGAGTCAGATCCTCCAGGGCATGGTGCATGTGGAAACCTTCGGGCCATTTGGCATGATGCTCATCAGAAGCATGTCCACCAGTCTTGGCTTCCTTCGGCTCATCCATGCTGACTGGCGTCAAAACCATTCCGCCGATAACGGGCAACGCACCGCGTTTCGCATTCGCTGTCGAATGCGTTTCAGCAGCTTGACCCCCGTGCGAATGATCGCCAGCCGGATGCTTGTCCGAAAAATCCTTGTAACTCGCCCACGTTCCTTCGCGAATCAGGGCACTCCGGTTGCCATTCGACTTGTCGACAAACATCCGTCGCTGAATTTCATCGGCCCCGGTTTTGTCGGTCGTAAAGACTTCCTGGACCGTAGCCAGGGTATGAACCGTTCCAGTCCGTGTCGCACGAACTCCGGTCCGGAAATGCCAGTTTGCAACGTCGCGGGCCGGGGCAAGATTGACTCCCACCGGATCCACACCATTGGCAACATCGCCACCCACACGTCCGGCGGCAGTCCGTCCGTAGCCAATCTCGACGGAGACAGTTCCTTCCGCCAGACCCGGCGTTACGTTGACCGGAATTCGCAAAGTCTCTTCGCCAACTTCAAAATTGGCCAACGTGTTTTGCTTCAGCCCAAGAGCTTCTGCGGTTTTGGGTGAAACCAGCGCCGCGTTTTCCCAAGTCACCTTGGAAATAAAGTCCGGCAGTTCCTGCAACCAGCTGCTGTTCGCATACCGGCCGTCGTAGATAGATCGCGAAGGGGCGAACACAAACTCAACCTGGCCTGATTCGGAATTCCAGTCAGCATTCCACGACTTGTCGGCCGGCGGAAACTCGATCGCCTTCGCCGTGACTTCCACCGCAGCCGCAGCCGAGTCAGCGACGAAACCGTCATGCACCGACTGGTTCCAGCCGGCATCAAAATCGCCAGGAATCGCTGCAGCCGCAGACTTGCGAACCAGGTCCAACCCGATCGCCGTCTCCGTGCCCATCAACGTGGTGAGCGTTTCAATCGGACTGATCGCACCAAACAACGGAGCGATCAGCGGCTGGGCCACACACCAGGAACCATCGTGAGCCAAACCATCGCCCCATGACTCGAGGGGATGAGCCAAATCAACAACCAGCGAACATGCACGACTGGTTTCGTTTTGATGCAGCGTCAGGTGAACGCAATCCTTGACACCCTTCAGCGCCGCAGCCAAATCAACATTGGCCGGAAAATCGTAAACCGGATTGCCACCCAAAATCACCAGCGAACGAACTTCGCCCGACTCCAGTGACGACGCCAGGTTGACTGCACTTTCCAGCAATCCTGGCCGATCCGCATCAACCAGTTCCGTGAACACAATCGTCTTGCCGTGATTGCCGAGGTCGGCATTCAAACGGTGAACCATCGCATGAACTTCCGGCGGCTGACACTCACCGGCAACAATCACTCCAGCCCCGGCATGATCTACCAGGTCTTGTGCCATCGCAGCCAACACGCGCTCACGATAAGACAAACTCCTGTCAACCGAATCGCCCTTTTTGCGAGCCTTGATTTCAGCCGCAAGCGACGCAACAAATGCCGCAATCTTCGAGCTTGGCACAGCCAGGCGATGATCGGCCGACGCACCGGTCAGCGAATAATCACACTCGACGGAATACATTCGGCTCATCTTGCCATGATCGACATCACGACCCGCCGCAAACCTGCGACTGTTCTTGAGTCCGGCCGGATCCAGCCCCATCGGATCGGCATCGAGGGTAACGATGACCTCCGCCTGATCGAGGTGATAATGGGCCCGCATTGCTTTTCCAAACGCCGCCCTGGCTCCAGCCCGCGTGTTGTCGTCACCAATCGAAGTCCACTCGAACCACTTTCCACCGCGACCTTCAAAATCTTTTCGAACCGCTGCCAGCGAAGGCGAACTGCACGGCTCGGCCAATACACCAACGCCCTGCAAACTCTTCGCGCCCAAAACGCTGCGGCCAGCGGCAATCGCCTCTTCGCGTGTAATATCGACCAGCCGCTCACCTTCGCGCCGACGGGGCGTTCGCAAACGGTCTGGATCGTACAGTTCCAGAATCGTGGCCTGTGTGAATGAATCACTGGCACCCATCGAGTCCGGATGCTTGCTGTTTCCATCCAGCTTGGTGGGCCGACCGTCGTAACTGCTCGCACGCAGCGGACGGGCCACACCGGCAAAATCAATCATCGTCGAATAAGTGACGGGCACACCCGGATTTCGACCGACCGGACGAAACGAGTGCGGCACGATTTTCTCGTTTTCGTGCCGGCAACCAGCAGCACCGAGAGCCAGCGAGGCTCCCATCAGTTGCAACCAGCGGCGGCGCAGGAAACCATCACCCGCGCCTTCCAGCGCGGAATGAAACTCGGCATCGATCATCTGCTGGCCTTCGGGCGAATCGACCAACCGCTCCACATCTTCGTAGCGGACGGGATCTTCGTAGCGGACGGGTCCAGCAGCGTTGCGAGGATTGGGTACAAATTTGTTCATCGGTGGCAGGTTGAACAGTTGATTTTGGTGTTGACGTTCAGCTTCTTGGCCCACTCTTCTCCATATGCCTGACGCTCTTCGGCAGTTGCGTCAGCCATAAAGTCGAGTTTGGTAACCATCTGTGGATCACGAATGTTCGGAGCAGGATTGCGATGGCAGTCCAGACACCATTTCATCGACAGCGATTTCCGCTGGGTCACAACTTCCATCTTGTCGATGCGGTCGTGACAGGAAACACAACTGACTCCGCGGTTGATATGGGCGCTGTGATTGAAATAGACAAAGTCGGGAAGGTCATGCACCCGCTCCCATGCCATGGGCAAATTCTTTTCCAGACTGGTACGGATCGGCTCGAGCAGAGGACTGTCCGGCTTGACTACGCCCAGTGTCGCCCCTTCCTTGACCCGGTTCCCGCCATGGCAGTTACCGCATGTCGCAGTCGCAGGCACAGCGGCATGCGCCGCCAATTCGACGGTGTTATGACAGTAACGACAGTCCAGCTTCATCGTTCCAGCGTGCAGCTTGTGGCTGAATGGAACCGGCTGTTTTGGTTGATGCCCAACATTGACGATGCTCGGATGAATTCCGGCAAACAGGCACGTAGCAAGATACCCGCCAACGCCCATTCCACCGAAAATGAGGATCAACACGAACCGGTTCACCCAATTCGGAAAATGAAATTCTTGCATGCCCGGCTGACTCGCGGCGTGATTGTTTCATGAAAAAACAGCGTAAATTCCGTGGTTTTTTGGCCACTTTGGCCGTCACCCGAATGCTGTAGGATCGGCAGACCGTCAAAGTTTAGTACAGCCTCATTTGGACCGTCGAGATGAATAAGAGTCACACCCCCAATAGAGGGGGGCTATATTCTTGCGTCAATAGCGATCGTTCTGTGAAAAATAGCGATTCAAGAATTCGACCACGATAGCGCAACAATGCCGCAGGTCAAATCAATCCACATCCAATTGCGTCCCAGGAATTTCGCGCGGCGGCAGTCTGGTAATCACAACCCGAAGCGTACGCGAAGGGACCTTGCGTGTTTGCGTCAGAAATTCCCAAGCCAAAAAACACAGCCATCCATCTCCACCAATCCGCGTTCATTCGCGTCCATCCGCAGTTCAAAGCTCCACCGAGCTCGATCAACCCACGGCCTCACATTTTTTCAATTCCCGATTCCCGCTGACCAAAGGTGTCCCCGCACCAGATTTCAATGGATTCGGCATCAACAATTCCAGTCGACTTCGAAACCGAATTCAAAAAATTTGCTTGACGCCGCCCACCGGGATTACGAAAATGATTGAACCTTCTCCCGGGACCGTGTGTTACCTGTCAACAATTCACAGATTGCGCCGCCATTTCCGGCACCAACGAACAACAAGAGTTCAAGAATTTGATCTCAAGCGACTGCTTTCGCCTGCTCAATCCGCTGTTCTTGTAACGCTGGCCATCGCCTACAAGCCGCATCCAGCCCGCCAGTTTTTTTCAATTCGATGATGCAATATCACTCCCACGTCGACGGCGTAGCGATGCAGAGTCAGCAACGTTGGATTGGGTGACCAAAGGCGTCACGACTCTGAGTCAAAACAGGGACGTCGGGCCAGAAACAAGTCGGCAAAATTCCGAGTTTTAGCAGAACGTTTTCTCAACAAGATAGAGATCCACGAATTCCCGAATGGCCAAATCACTGGACAGACACTTCGCCCTTCTCCCCCTGTTTTTCGGGGGAGAATGGCCGCGGATGAGGGGGCGGTGCCGTCGGCATCCAACAGTTTTTATCCCCTAACTGCCCCTGCCGCGTCTGCCTTGGGAAAACTTGAAAAAATCCAGCAACGAGTGACCAAAGGTGTCACGACCATCGATCATGGTGTTCAATTGAATCGGATATAATTGTCACACAAATCGCAGTCAATGTTTCAAAAATTAAATATTGGTTTACCTCGATGGCAAGAACTAACACAAGCGATGATTTTAACAAATGGTTCAGCAGTGCGACTGGCCATGCTGGCCCACAATATTGGCAATCACAACTTGCCAGTGATTCCGATTGTCGAAATCAACTGATTCGTATCCCAACCGGATTGGGCAAGACTCTCGGCGTTCTATCGACTTGGTTGTTCCATCGAGTTGAACTACCCAACAACAACTGGCCGCGGCGGTTGGTGTGGTGTTTGCCGATGCGAACACTTGTCGAACAGACTGCTTCGGAAGCTGAGAAAATTGTTGCGAAAGCGGGTTTAGAGGATCGAATTGATGTGCATCGACTGCTGGGTGGCGTTGAGGAAATTCAGTGGTACGCGAATCCCGAGCGCGAAGCCATCTTGGTGGGCACACAAGACATGCTGCTCTCGAGAGCTCTCAATCGCGGCTATGCGATGGGGCGCGCTGCGTGGCCGCGAGCATTCGGACTAATCAATAGCGATGCACTTTGGGTAATGGACGAAGTGCAATTGATGGGTGTTGGACTTGCCACATGCGGACAGATTCAGTCCTTTTGGGATAGCAACCGAACCCGAAATGATTCGCGATTGAACTTGCCGCGTGCAACTTGGTGGATGAGTGCCACGCTGCAAGCCGATTGGTTGCGGACCCCTGAAACCGAAACGTTGGTTGACGAATTGGCTTCCAACATTTTGCGGGTCGAACAAAAGGAGCGACGGGGGAAAACTTGGGACGCGAAGAAGAAACTCAACGTCGAAGTGATCGACCCGGTTGAGGCTGCCGAGTTGGTTTCAGCGAATCATGCTGCCCATGCCCCTGATGCTGAAACGGGCCGGCAAACGCTTGTGGTCGTGAACACAGTCAAAACAGCCAAAGCCTTGTTTCAGTCTTTGCAAAAACAGTTCAAAAAATCCGATTCCGCACCTGAACTTCGGCTTGTTCATAGTCGCTTCCGTCCCTTCGAACGCGCGAACTGGATCAACGACTTTTTGTCGCGGGAATCTCTGGGGCCGGATGTGAATCGGATCGTGGTCGCCACTCAAGTCGTCGAGGCTGGCGTGGATATTTCGGCCAGTTGCCTGATGACCGAGTTGGCTCCGTGGACGAGTCTGGTTCAACGCTTTGGACGTGCAGCCAGATATGGCGGCGAGGCACAGATCGTTGTGTTGGATGCTAATCATAGCGACGAGAAAAAAACGGCCCCGTATGCACTGGCAGAATTGAACAGCGCTCGTGAAGCCCTGAAAGAAATCACCGACGTCTCCATTCGCAGCCTTGAAGAATTCGAAGATCGGCTTCAAAACGAAAATCCAGAGCGGCTGGCGGAACTTTATCCTTTCCGGCCGCTGCATGTTTTGCTGGAACATGAATTCGATGAATTGTTCGATACCAGCACCGACCTATCGGGGGCGGATATGGATGTCAGTCGTTTTATTCGCGAAGGCGAGGAGCGGGACTTGCATGTCTTCTGGCGAAACGTTGATGACAGCGTACCATCGAAAGAAGTTCAAGCACATCGCGATGAATTGTGTGCCGTCCCAATCGGTGAAGCGAAAACGTGGGTCAAGAAATTAAACGAGAACAAAGGCGTCGTTTTTCAATGGGATTACCTCGAGGGAAAATGGTCGAATGTTCGGCCTGAAAACTTGCGACCGGGGATGACTCTGCTCGTGTCGGCCGATGCAGGCGGTTACGATTTGGAAGTTGGATTTACGGGTGAAAAACCCGGGAAGAACTCGCCAAACCTTGATATTTTGTCGCAGATTGAGTCAGCCGAAACACCTGGCTCTGTGATTGCTGACCGCAGCGATTCCTCGGAGAGCCTTAGCCAAGTCGCCGAGTGGAAAACGATTTTTACTCATTGCCGCGAAGCGGGTGTCGAAGCCGTTGGCCTCGCCAATAAATTGAAACTCGCCGAAAAGTTGAAATCGATTCTCGGTTTGGCGATGCGGGTTCATGACTGGGGCAAGGTCCATCCGGCATTCGCAACCGGAACCTATTTTGTCTCTCCATTGCGGGCAGACCTGGCGAAAGCTCCCGAGACAGCTTGGCAACCGGTGCAGAAACTGTATCAAACACAATCGCATGGACATCGACGCGGGTTTCGCCATGAGTTGGCATCGTGTCTCGCGATCTTGGAATTGTTGCGTATCGCCGTGCCAGATCATCCAGCGGTCGCGACCGGTCATCTCGATTGGTTTGAAGTTTCAACTCCCGCCAATGGCGAAAATCCAGCAATCAAGAATGTACTTGCCGACGAAATCGCACGGTTAGATCAACTCGATGTGGACTTGCTGCTTTACCTTGTGGTCGCACATCATGGAAAAGTTCGCGTATCGATGCAAGCGACGCCCAAGGATCAAACATTTGATATTGAGAATGTGAGACTTGCCGGCGAAGGAATGCCGATTCGCGGGATTCGCGAAGCAGACGTTATTCCTGAAACCAAACTTCCCGATGCACACGGCAATCCTGTCATGGTTCCTGAATTGAAATTATCGTTGGCTCCAGCGTCGATGGGATTGTCCGAACCGTATGGTCGCAGTTGGAGCGAGCGAACCCTAAACTTGATCGAGAAAATCGGCCCATTCACGCTCGGCTATCTGGAAGCCATCGTTCGCGCGGCTGACGTTCGCGCCTCGGTTCTTGCCACAGAGGACCCAGAGCTTGCTGGGATTTCGTTCACGATCCCGGAGACAATCGAGTCATCAGAAGCGGTGGAAGAAGGCATCGACGTAAACGACGACGAGCCAGAATTGGAGCCAGAATTGGTTGAAGCAGAAATCGAGGACTCAAATGACTAAACAGAAGATCCATGTCCATCAGCTCACCGGCTGTCGACCGACGCCGCTGGCCCACTATCTCAAAGCTCTCGGAATCCTGCGGCTCGTCGCCATGGACGCCGACCCCAACGCCCGAGGATGGTGGAAAGATGATGTCTTTCATATGGCCACGATTCTCGATCGCCATTCGCTTGAGAACTACTTTCTCAACGACTATTCACCGACGCCGCTACTCGCACCCTGGAACGGCGGAAGCGGTTTCTATCCCAAAGACAACAAGATTGGAATTGACGGCATCGCCAACAGTGCTGCGCTACGTTTTGAAAACTATCGTGCGGCCATTGAACAGGCAAAAGCGATCGCTTCGCACCTCGCAGAAAAACCAAAGAAAGGGTTCGAGAAAAACCAGCTTGTGTCCGCCTGTCGATTGACTTGGCGAGGGCCTGCGTTGCAATGGCTGGATGCCGCAATGGCAATTGGCGGTGTTGGTGAACCGGTTTTCCCAGCGATGCTGGGAACCGGCGGCAACGACGGACGTTTGGATTTCACCAGCAACTTCATGCAACGGCTCGTCGGATTGTTTGACGTGGAATCGGAATTGGGGACGGCGAAACCAAATACTGATACGCTTTTGAAATCAGCTTTTTGGGAAATGCCCAGCGACAAACTTGAATCGGCAGCCATCGGTCAGTTCTTGCCTAGTTCTGCCGGTGCTCCTAACGGCTCGAACGGTTTCTCCGGCAGCATCGGTGTGAATCCATGGGATTTTGTTCTGATGCTGGAAGGTTCGATCCTGTTTTGTTCCGGATTATCGCGGCGATGTCAGGCGAGCGCATTGCCACAAGCCGCTGCGCCGTTCGCGGTTCGCGGAAGTGGTTCGGGTTATGGATCATCCAGTTCGAGTGATGTCGGTGCACGTGGTGAACAGTGGATGCCGCTTTGGAATCAACCCAGCATGATCTCCGAAGTGCGATCTTTGTTTCGTGAAGGGAAAAGTGACATCAACGGTCGCCCAGCCGCTCGTGGAGCCGATCTGGCTCGTGCGGTCGCTCGAATGGGAGTTGCTCGCGGAATCAACCAATTTGAAAGATATGGCTACATCGAACGAAACGGCCTATCAAATCTTGCCGTTCCTTTG
>JAYVKA010000131.1:0-7343 GCA_043768885.1 Planctomycetota bacterium | reverse complement strand
CGAGTCCTCTTCTTTGGCAATCCCTTTTGGACTCGTAGCCTCGTCCACTACCTGAACCCCAAAATCCAAAAGTCGGCAAAAAACAATCCGGCCGGTTGGGGTCCTGTAGTTTTTCGTCGCCGTGTTGTAAAACAGAAAACATGAAACAGTACCTCGAATTGTTGCAGCATATTTTGAAGAACGGCGCGCAGAAGGCCGACCGGACCGGCACGGGAACGCTGAGCGTTTTTGGCTGGCAGATGCGGTTTGATTTGGCCGACGGTTTCCCGCTGGTTACGACCAAACAGGTTCACATGCGCTCAATTATTCATGAGCTGATGTGGTTCCTGCGTGGCGACACGAATATCGCTTATCTGAAAGAGAACGGTGTATCGATCTGGGACGAATGGGCCGACGAAAACGGCGAGCTCGGTCCCGTCTATGGTTCGCAATGGCGCGCCTGGCGCGGGGCTGATGGCCAAACAATCGACCAAATCTCGGGTGTCATCGATCAAATTCGGAAGAATCCCGATTCGCGCCGTTTGATTGTCAGTGCCTGGAACGTGGCAGAAATCCCCAAGATGGCTTTGCCGCCGTGCCATTCATTGTTTCAGTTTCACGTCGCCGACGGACGGTTGAGTTGCCAGCTGTATCAGCGAAGTGCCGACGTTTTTCTGGGAGTCCCATTCAACATCGCATCGTATGCGTTGCTGACTCACATGATCGCGGCGGTAACCGGACTGGTGCCTGGCGATTTCGTGCACACTTTTGGCGATGCCCATTTGTACAACAATCATTTGGAGCAGGCACAATTGCAGGTTGAGCGAGAACCCCGTCCACTGCCAACGCTCAAACTAAAACGAGTGCCCGAATCGATTTTCGATTTCGTTTTTGACGATTTTGAGATTTGCAATTACGATCCCCACCCGCGAATCAAGGCTCCGATTGCGGTTTGATCGGGGACAGTTGTGAATTCAAGTTTCATTTCCCATTCATAACCCGAAGCGTTAGCGCAGTAGTGCGGCGTCTCTCGCTTACGCTTCGGGTGATGAAGAAGACACGGTCACTTGGCGAATTAGATGGATCAACTTCCAAAACGACGCTATGCAGCGGTGGTTGCGGCCAGCGAGAACAACGTCATCGGTCGCAGCGGCGGGATGCCGTGGAAAATGTCGGCGGATTTGAAGCGATTTAAGGCGATCACGATGGGACATCATCTGATCATGGGCCGCAAGACGCTCGAATCGATCGGCCGCATTCTGCCCGGCCGCACAACAATTGTTGTTACCCGGCAAACCGGTTTTCAGTTCCCCGGTGCGGTCGTCGCCGATTCCGTGGCGAGTGTGGAACAATTGACCGGGCACGACGAATCGCCGATGGTCGTTGGAGGAGGCGAAATCTACCGGCTGTTCTGGCCATTGGTCTCCGAGTTGTTTCTAACCCGAATCCACACCGTGCTGGACGGTGACACCACCATGCCCGAAATTGACTGGAGCCAGTGGACCTGCGAAGAAAAGACAACTCATCCAGCAGGCGAAAGAAACGAATTCGCTGCGACGTTTCTTCGTTATCGGCGAATCGTTTCCTGACAACTGCAATCAACGGACCGGATTGACCAGTTCCCAGAATTTTTTGAAGTCGTCGTCGGATTTCAACAGCGCTACCTTGTCGGGATCTCCAGAGTTGGCGACTAGCAATTGTCTGGCTGCCGATTCCAAATGTTCGCTCCGTCGCGTTTCGTCAAGCTCCTGGCCAGCCAATACAACGAATACTCTGGCCATAATACGATGTTGTTGCAGGGTCGCGTCTCGAGCGGGTGTAATTTTGGCCAGGTACTCAAGTGCCGATTCGGGCTGTCGGATTCGGGCATGGCACAAGGCAATGTTGATTTCCATGTCCGTTCGCATGGAATTCCCGGTTTCCAATTCCAGCACTTGTTCCCAGTCAGGTATTGCGTCTGCATATTTTTTGATGTCGAACAAGGCATTGCCGCGTTTCAGGAATGCATCGCGAAGATTAACGATCGTCCCGGAGTGCACGGAATTCGAATGTGCATTTTTCTTCAACAATTCGATCGCTTTGCTGAACCACAGCAACGCTTCCTGCACTTTTTCCATTTTGACCAGTATCATGCCAATGTCGTTGCAGGCAATTCCATTGGTGACGATCAATGACCCGTCGTCAGGATTGTCTTTCAAAAGTTGTGCCAGTACTCGTTCCGATTCCAACCACGACGGCAAAGCCTCAACCAACTTGTTTTGATCCGAAAGAATAAGCCCCTTGATCTTGACCAGGTGGGACAGTATTTCCCGATATTTGGGGACTGAGGCATTGTTTTCAATCAGTATTCGGCAATTCTCGGCGCCGGCTTCGGCCCATTTCAGGGCGGCGTCGGGTTGATTCGACTTAAGCCGGAAGGCGAGCCTGTATTGAGTGATGGCAAGTTCAAGTCGGGCATTCGCCAAATCAGGCGCTGAATCGACAACCTGTTGACGGATTTCCATCGCGTCTTTATTCAATCGTATCGCGTCGTCGATCTGATCTATTTTTTCCTGTGCCTCGGCGATCAATTCGAGACGGTCCGCCTGGTCAAGCCGGAAATCGGGAACCGAAGGACGGTCCCGGGCTTGCTGATCGAGACGGGGTTGCGCTTCATCAAACAGCCGAATCGCTTCCTTCTGCTCACCCATTCCCGAGTACACCTGCCCAAGTGCGATTTTGGACCACGCAAGCTGGAGATGGTACCGCGCTGTCTTCGGAAAATCATCGCAAAGGCCCAAGTAGTACTGGATAGCGGATTCGGCGGCAACTCGCGCCTTTGGAAATTCCCCGTTTCTCAGTAGCGAATGTGACAAGTCACGGAACAGTCGCCCCAGGCAGTCCCGAATGTCGGGGTCGGCCGGTTTATCATTTAGCAGCAATAGTTGGGATTGTATGGCGCGTTCGTACGTTTCGATGGCCTTGGAGAAGTCATCGTATGCATTGAACACATTCGCGATTTCGCGGTCGATCGTTCCCAGGTTCAGGTTCACCAAATCTCCCATTTCCCGGTCATCAGCAAACTTGCCGATGAAGTCCCGGGCGTTCAAGAAACAGTCCATGGCCGGATCGAAGTCGCTGTTGACGAAAAGATACTGCCCCTGTTTAACCAACGCATTTGCGATTTCAACCTTAAACTCGATTTTGTCAGGGAAGGCGGCTATCAATTCTTTCCAAATGGAAACGGACGATTTGATATCCTCCAATGCCCGTTGTCTGTCGCCAAGAGTGTTGTGAATTACCGAAATCGAATTGTGTGCCTTTGCGTTTTGGACTCGTGAATCAGTATCGACTCGCGACAGGTCAACCAGTTGGTGGTTGAATTGCAACACTTTTTTCAAAAAATCACGTTGTTGTTCGGTCAACGATTCTTTGCTGGAGAGAACATCGGACACGACCTGGGATGTCATTTCCTGCAATGCACCAGTTGTCAGTTTTGACAACTCTTTTGAACGCACTGTTTCGGCAATCGCCTCGTTTGCAGAATTAGTTGCGGCCAGTCCATTGGCGCGTTCGCGGATTGAGGCCGATCGCCAGTTGGAAGCCAGGACAAGTGCAACAACCGTTCCGGTGATGAGTGCCAAAGATGTGGTCGCTACAAGTGATGCCGCCAGTGGATTGCGTTTGGTCCAGAACAAAAGATTGCGAAGGGCCGATTGTTTGCGGGCCAGCACCGGTCGCCCGTCCAGGTAGCGACGCAAGTCCTCTGCCAATTGACCTGCACTCTGGTATCTCGAGACCGGATCGCGCGCGGTGGATTTTTCAACGATCCTTCGCAATTCCCCTGTGCATTGGGCTGGCTGGCCCGGGATTCGGAAACCGTTGCCGCTCACAATTTGCTGGACCTGTTGAGCTCGATCAAGTCCGGGCCAGGCGGGCTGGAGCTCCAGCATTTCATACAATGTCAGGCCCAGTGCGTAGATGTCACTGCGATGATCTGACTGGCCATGAAATCTCTCCGGTGCCAGGTATCGAATTGTCCCAACGACATCGCCGGTTGCCGTCAAATCGGCTCCACCGCTGGATTTGGCCAGACCAAAGTCCGCGATCCAGACGCGGCCGTCGTGGTCCAGCAAAATGTTGGACGGCTTGATGTCGCGGTGAACAATTCCCCTTTGATGGGCAAAATCGAGTCCCTCCGCGACTTGCAACGCGATCCGGGCACATACCTGAGGCTCAAGCTCGACCGCGATCGGTGTGGTCCTGGGCGGCGTCCGGGAAATGACCGGTTTCTGATCGTCTTCCGTACTGCCGGATTTCCCAACGGTCTCGTCAAACCGGGAACTCCGACTCCTCTGAGGTGCAACTTGCTCGCCTTCAATCGGGCTTCCCTGGGCGACAATCAATTGTTGAAGGTTGGCCCCCTCGATCAACTGCATTGCATAGTAGATATGCCCGCCGGATGTACCGGCTTCAAAAACCGGGATGATATTCGTATGGTGCAGACGGGCGGCAATCTCCGCCTCGCGCTGAAATCGAAGCGGGTGCGAAGCGTTCGATGGAGCGGTGCCGAATATCACTTTCAGCGCCACCCGCCGCTCCAAAGGGTGTTGGATCGCTTCATAGACGACTCCCATCGCTCCGCGACCGATTTCCGAAATAATCTGGAAGTCGGCAAGATTCAACGGAATCCGGGCACTGGGTAAAGCAGCATCTGGAATGGGAGATGTGGATCCCTGATGGGGTTTTTCCAGCGTCGCCAGCGCGGGCAGAATCACCCGCAACTCATCAGCCAAGTCGGGATATTGCTGGCAGTACTCTTCGATATTGAAATACTGGCCACTTCGCACACGACTCAATACCGCATCGAGAATCGAATCGATCAACTCCGCATTTTTGAGATCAGCCGCTTCCATGGTGGTTGTTCATCGCCAGTCCAATTTTTGTAAGTGCCCGGCGGTATCGGGACGAAACCGCTGCGGCGGACAGGTTGAGCAGTTCGCCGATCTCTGCATGTTCCAGTTGTTCAAAGTGTCTCAATGCCAAAACTTCCCGGTCGAGTGGTTCCATTTGAACAAGTGCCGCCGTCATTCGCTGAATCTCCTCCGCACGCGACACTTTTACGCTGGGAGTGCTATCCCCGCCAGCAAGGCAAATCGCGATGGCACCCGACTCCAGCGAGGTGTTTCCCCACACATCCAATTGTTGTTCCCTGGTCGCCGTTCTGGCCTGGACGCCCAGATGCCGACGATGCGTAACGACCAACTGCTGGATTGTCAAAAGCCTGAGCCAAATATACGGTGTCATCTTCCTTTCTTTTTCGTATTCCGGGAAACGCCGAACCGCTTCGGCAAACGCTTCCTGGATCACATCGGACGCATCCACCCGCGCCCGAACCCGGCGGTCCATTCGCAATTCAACGAGCATCCGCAGTCTTGAACGAAATGTTTCAAACAGTTCAGACAATGGCGGCGCGGGCTCGCCCGGACCAGAATGACTCTTATCGGAGCTGGAAGATGAATTGTTCATCCCCCAATTATAACTGCGCACCGAACAATAATGCGTCAGGGTATTTCAATTTTTTTGTTGGTCGTTGATCGTTCCGCGATCATTACGTGCCGAATTCGTCATGATTGCGGAGCAATCAACGACCATCTTGCTGCCATCCCTTCAGGATGAAAGAAATCAGGGGCTCGCTAACCGGTGGTGTTCGCTTCGCTTGACCATCGGCTAGTGGCTTCGAATGCCTCCGGCATGAAAAAGTGTGTGACTCCAAAATCCATAAAAGGGACTCGTTGCCTCGTCCACTACCTGAAGACTGACTAGTCGATGTCGTTCACCCATTCTGTCGAATGACGGTCGGTTATCTGATCGCGAACGCCGCAGTCGATGTTTGCGAAGTACCAGTCGCGACCGGCTGAACCAGTGAGCTTGTCAAAATCTCCGTCGTCATGAACCGTCTGGCAGTTCAGTCGCACGGAACCATTTCGTCCGCCGCCGTTTCGCAGGTTGTTGACCCGGGTTTCGTACGAGACATCGGTGCGCGCCCACTCGTCCATGATGGCACAAAGAGCCGCGAGGTTAGTGTCATGGTTCGTCCAGCCGGCAATCAGCAGGTCGTCACCGCCATTGCCGACGAGTTGATCAGCACCGTCGCCTCCAATGAGAACGTCTGCACCCTGGCCACCGATCAGATTGTCGCATCCACTCCCGCCGACCAGCATGTTCGGCCCGTTGCCTCCCTTGAGCCGATCGTTTCCGGCCTCGCCGAACAGGAATGCTGGTGTGTTGATGGTGCCAACGAGTTCAATATCGTCGTTTCCATTTTTGCCATACACAATGATCTCCTGAAAGCTTGAAAAAGTGTACGTTCCGTGGTTCGTTCCGTTAATCAGCACGTTGACAGCATTCAGGCCTTGAGGCACGACGCGAATCGTGTCGTTTCCGTTCGTGCCATTGATGATCAATGCCGGACCGTGACAGCCAGGACCGATCGACACAGGCGGGATACTCGTTGAGTCATCGTTCAGAATCGTGCCCGTTCCGCTGGCCAGCCCGTTGCTGTTGCTGACGGTTGATGGATCGGTCACGGTTGCGGTGATGGAGAATTGTTCATCGGCCTCCACGACCGTGTCTTCGATGACCGAAACCAAAATGGTGGCCTGCGTCTGGCCGGCGGGGATTGTAAAGGCGACTCCATCCGCACTTGCGAAATCAGTTCCTTCCGTCGCGGTGCCGCTGGTCGTGTTGATCGTTCCCGTTACATTGACACCGGAAACGGCGGACAAAGTAATCGTAAATGGCACCTTGCGATCATCTGCCGTCACGTTCCCTTCCTGCACGGAGTTGCTCGCACCAAAAGTAAGACTCGGCGCGGCATCGTCGTTCTGGATCGTACCGAGTCCCTGGCTATCGGTGAGCGTCGCGCCGGTTGGACTGGACAGATTGGCAATAAAAGTTTCGTTGCGCTCAAACCTGGTGTCACCTGTAACAAAAACCGTCACGGTCTTTGTGAGAGGACCGTTCGGGACGAACGTGAGCACCTGGTTGTTAATCGGCAAGTAATCATTATCGGCAGTCGTCGCCGGATTGATTGTGCCGTTCGCTGTATTCAAAGTGACAGTAACATTGGAAGTCGGGTTCCCCGAAAGCGTGACCGTAAAAGTGTAGGCCGTAGTTCCGCTGATCCCTTCAGCCATCGACACATCGTTAATGCTCAGCGTGAGTGGCGCGAAATCATCGTTCAAGATCGCGCCAGTCCCGCTGGCCGTGCCGCTGGTGACGGTTGATGGATCGATTGGGGTGGCGGTGATTGTGAATTGCTCGTCAGCTTCAATGTCGGCGTCTTCGATAACCGAGACCAAAATAGTGGCCTGCGTCTGGCC
>JAYVKA010000130.1:0-4587 GCA_043768885.1 Planctomycetota bacterium | reverse complement strand
CCGGACTTTTCACGGGCATCGAAGTTTCCGGGTTTCGCAATAATTATTTGCCTTCGTCAAGTTTTTCAGTCATTGTTATGTTCGATTTAATAATGCGGTACGAAACATCAGGTTGTCCTGATCGCTCGCAAATGAGACGATAAACTGTCTGTGGCAACCCGTTCAATCTGTCACAGGAGCGGCCATGAATACGTTTACAAGAAATACTAAAATGCCAGTCGATTTAACCGCCATTCGGGCCGCCGTTCGGACCATCTTGATCGCCGTCGGAGAAAATCCGGACCGCGATGGACTCCAAGAAACTCCGCGTCGCGTGGCCGATATGTACGCCGAAATGTTTGCCGGCTTGCGACTCGATCCGTCGCGACACCTCGCCGTAACATTTCCGGAAGTCTACGACGAAATGGTGTTGATTCGCGATATTTCTTTTACCAGCATGTGCGAGCATCACCTACTTCCATTTTCGGGAGTCGCCCATGTCGCTTACATCCCCAACGGCAAAGTTACGGGACTGAGCAAAATCGCTCGCGTTGTGGAAGAAATTTCCCGACAGCCTCAGGTCCAGGAACGCATGACCCATTCCATTGCGGAGATGGTCGATGATCATTTGTCGACCTCTGGAGTCGCGGTCGTGGTGTCCGCCGAACATTCCTGCATGACCATTCGCGGCGTCCGCAAACCAGGCAGCACCACCGTGACCAGTGCCTTGCGCGGCGATTTCAAAACCAATCAATCAACGCGTGCTGAATTCATGTCGCTCATCGGCCACAAATAGTGAAATCGACCGATTGAATCTGGAATTGGTCTGAACCGGGATCAGAGTATATTCTGAGTTGGCTCTAAATGACTTGAGTCGGACGTCACCAGGCCGCGGAAATATTTTCGCCACCGGATCTGGTAGCCAGTTGTGGCATGATTTCGCCCGGCGAGGTCGTATTTCAGGAATTTGACCGCCCCATCGGCCAAATCAAAATGAGCTCCACCGAGATGATTGCTCCAGAAATGCAGTGTATCGCACTGTTGGTTGGAACCGGACGTAATAGCATAGGGCCCAGGCGCGGTAAGCGCCCACCGTGACGGTGTGTATTTTTATCGACGGGGCGGCGGAGTTCTGCGGTCGGCACGGGATTGGGAGTTTCGTTCGGCGCGGTCGGTTCGCTCCTCGATCCGGTATTGGCGAATCGATTCGGGATGGGTTGATGCCCAATTCCAGGGAAGCAGCGGCGTGCAATCGCTGACCCCCGAAAGAAGCTGAACCAGCACGTCCTGTACGTAACGCCAGGCATCCAGATCGTTGCGCAAGGCACTGCTGACCAGCGTGAAAAATCCGGCCGACCGCTGGCCACCGGCAACGCTGCCGGCGAACAACCAGTTCTTGCGGCCGATCGCAATCTGTTTGATCGTGTGTTCACAATGACCTTCTTGTCACCTTTGTTTGTGGGCTAGTCAGAAATTGCTGGCATTTTCGAAATTGGTGTAACTTCCTCCGCTGACATCTTGACAGAACCATCTCGCGGTTGCTGGAGAATTTTGCGAAGCCGATCCATCTCGGTCGAATCAACCCAGTAAAGCCATCGGGATCCTATCTTCCGGTATTGAACCCAGCCTTTGTAACGCCAAGTAGTTAATGTCGACTTAGCGATACCTAATTCTTCAGCCAACTTGCCCGCTCGCCAGAAGTTCGGTTTGAGCGAGGGTGACAGTTTGATCAGGCCTCGCTTGGACAATGAATCGCTCGACTGACGTGCTTGATGAGAGTTCGAATCGATCGACGACTGTCATGTTCGTTGGGAGTCTGAATCCCGCGATGACTGAAATGCTTGTTGGGAGTTTGAATCGCTAGACGACTGAAATGCTCGTTGGAAACTTGAATCGATCGGCGATTGAAACACCCGTTCGAACAACCGGTCGGTGGCGCGAGAATCACCCTCCAGCTCAATCACGATTCCATTGGGCAGTCGCAACGTAATCGTGGCAACCGCTGGAGCTATCAATTCAATCGCTTGAAACCCATTTCGGTTGGCGGTGAACGGCTGCGCTGAAACGGGCTGCTGAGTTGGTAAGCGCCCACCGTGACGGTGTGTATTTTTATCGACGGGGCGGCGGAGTTCTGCGGTCGGCACGGGATTGGGATTTTCGTTCAGCGCGGTCGGTTCGCTCCTCGATCCGGTATTGGCGAATCGATTCGGGATGGGTTGACGCCCAATTCCAGGGGAGCAGTGGCGTGTAATCGCTGATCCCCGACAGAAGTTGAACCAGCACGTCCTGTACGTAACGCCAGACATCCAGATCGTTACGCAAGGCACTGCTGACCAGCGTAAAAAATCCGGCTGATCGCTGGCCACCGGCAACGCTGCCGGCGAACAACCAGTTCTTGCGCCCGATCGCAATCTGTTTCATCAACTGTTCCGTCTGGTTGTTGTCGATCGGAATCGAAGCCTGTTCGACATAACGCGTCAACTCCGCGAAGTGATTGCGAATGTAGCGCAAGGCTCCCGCGAAATCGCTTTTGGGAAGAATCACATTCGTCGTCCGCGACTGGACTTCGGCCAGCCACAACGACATCCGATCCCACACCGCGCGCGATTCACTTTGGCGCAGCAGCAACCGCTCCTCGGCAGACATGTTTCGACCTCGATCTTCGATGTCGTACAACTCGCCGAACCACTCCATCCATAAGCGTCGCTCAGTCGGATAAGCCACCGACTCACGAATCTTGCGACGCGCGTGAGCCACACAAGCCGCGCGGACAATCGTCCCGTTCGAATTCAAGGCAATCGATTCGAACCCGTGCCAGCAATCACCGAGCAACGTCCCGGTAAAATCCGCGAAGAACAACTCCGGGCCATCGCGATGACGGCTGACCGTAAAATCGAACACGTTCAGTTTCACGTTCACGCCCCGATAAGCCCACATCTTGGCGTTGATACTTGGCTTGTTTTCTGCCAGAGCATTGGCAAACACCTCCGCGATCCGACGCTCTTTTGCATCGTTCAGATCAAGCTGTGGAAGTTCTTTCGGATACAACAGCGTAACGCTGGTGTCATCGCAGCCGATCACGGAATCCTGTTGCAGCGTCTGCCGGAAAAACTCCAGCAGCGGAACCAGCAACTCGGCGCAGCCGGCCAGAATGTTCAGCAGCGTGCTGCGGCCCGGAGTCCAGCCACCGCCCGCGAACCAATCCTGTTGACGATAGATCGGCAAGTGATAACTGAACTTGGCGCTGACGATCTCGGCCGCCACACTGGCGTCGTATTTGTTGCCTTGAACGATCGCCGCCGGACGTTTAGCCGACGTGATGCCGCACAGCGCGTCGGCCGGGCAAGCGTATTTCGGATACTTGGTAACGCGAACTTTCAGCGACGGTGGCGTGAATTCAAGCGTCTCCGTTTTGTCCCACATCGCTTCGGGGAGCAACGATTTTTCGCCATGCGTGTCGCAGTTCTTCTGCAACTCGGTTACATCGGCGAGGACTTCGTAACGCGGCAGATGAGCTGGCAGGCTGTCGTCACGTTTCTTTTTTGGTTTGCGACGACGATGGGCCGGAATCAAGTCGGCTTCTTCCAACGCTTCGCCCAGCCCAGCGGCTGCGTCGTTGGCTTCAGGCGTATCACCAAAGTCGATTCGCAGTTGATCGGGGTCGGTGATGTATCGTTCGCTGCGGGCCGCGAACCGTTCCTGCCAAAGTTTCGTGTAGGCCTGCTCCCAGTTGTTGCGTTGTTGCTCGAGTTGGCGGATGAGTTCGTCTTTGGCTTGAAGCTGAGCGTCTTTAGTTTGAAGCTGAGCCGCCTGTTGGGCGAGTTGCTCAAACTTGCTGGTGAGCTGATCGTCCTGAAGATCGATCAACTCCAGCAATTTTGCTCGCGAAAATGTGTCAACTTCTTTCATGCACCCAGCATACGGATCGACTCCAATCGCGCAAGAGCCAGAACGAATATTTTCTGAAAAAACAGAAAATATTTTTGACTCGTTCAAACAGCTTGATCATTCAGCAACTCAGGCCGCTTGTTGAGTCATCCGTTTTCGTCGCTGGTTCGCAGCCACCAACGAGACGCCGGAAAGCAACATCGTCAACTGCGTCGCATCGATCTGAAGGCGACTCGAATCAGCCGCTGGTTTCAGCTCCTCAAACGTGCCCGCTTCCAGCAGACGATAGTACAACCAGAATCCACCGCCGGTGAAATGCAACAGTTTCATCCGGTCGCGACGACGATTGAGGAAGATGAACAAACTGCCGTCAGTCGGGTCGACCCCCCACTGTTGGCGCACGATTCCCGACAGTCCGTCAAAGCCTTTCCGCATGTCGGTGGGTGGTGTGTAAGCGAATATTTTCAAAGTGTCGCCAGAAAAATTCAGCATGACCAACCTCGCGCCGAATCGACCGGTGACTGAAGCGCTCGTTCGAACAACCGGTCGGTCGCGCGAGAATCACCGTCCAGTTCAATCACGATTCCATTGGGCAGTCGCATCGTGACCGTCGCAGCCCCTACTGGTATCAGCTCAATCGTCTGAAACGAATTTCGAATTGCGCCGGACTGACGAGAAGAATCGGTCTGATGAGTTACACCGGACTGCGGCCGGAGTTTC
>JAYVKA010000129.1:0-2069 GCA_043768885.1 Planctomycetota bacterium | reverse complement strand
TGCTCCACACACCCTCTACCTCATTTGGCTAAAGTGTTACGGAAAAAGTTGAAACTGCTCTAGGGGCAAAACGCTCTGTAAAAATTCACTCATAGAAATCGATCCGGAATTCAATACCATGAAAATCCCATTTTTTGGATTGCGAAAATCAGAAACACCCCCTCGAACCAGTAACGCGGATACTGCTTATCTTGTTGGCCCTGGCTGCCTCCGCTTGAAAGGGCAAGTTCCTTTCTGGCGTCCGGTGAACGGGCGAGCCATCTATCTTCAACCCAATTGTCTGAAACGAATTGTGGTCTTGGGGTTGGCAGATATCTCGGGTGCGGCTTTCGAGCTGATATGGAAAAAACAGATTGAGGTAATCTTTCTGTCCCATCAGGAAACTCGAATCATCGCTCAGGTTTCTCCGCTGGCCAGTTGCATGCCGCTGACCAGGTTGCAATATCAGGCTGTCAATCATCCGGGAACCTGTCTGCATTTGGCTCGCAAAATCCTGGCTCGCAAAATTGACTCAACGGCAGAGGCGGCAAGGTACTTTCAGCAACAGGGACGAGATTCCAAAGGTCTGCTTGCAAAGCTGATGCAGGAAATCGGGAGAGCGCAACAGCAGCTTCAGTGCGCCAGTCAAATCGGCAGCCTGCTGGGAATCGAGGGCAGCGTGGCGGCTCGCTGGTGGGAACTATTTGCGGGTTTGCTACCTCAAAATGTCCCCTTCAAGGGACGCCGATCACACCCATCTCCCGATCCTGTGAACGCGGCCTTGTCTCTTGGTTACACCTTGCTCTTGAGTCGGGCCAAGGTGATGTTGACGATGGGAAACCTCGATCCACAACTTGGATTTCTTCACTCGTTTCGTCCCGGCCGCCCCTCCCTCGCATGTGACTTGATCGAACCATTTCGAATCCCTGTTGTCGACCGTCTTGTCCTTCAAATGTTTGCCCAGAATCAACTGTCTCTGACAGATTTCCAATCGGGGGAAAAGAATGTTTGCGAAATGACTCGTCCCGCTTTGGAAAAATTTCTGAACGGTTTCGAAAAAAGGTTTCGAGAGTCCGGAAACCCCGGCTTTAATGATCAGATGCATGGAATAGTTTTGGAATGGGATGATTATCTGCGTCGGGAGATGAACCATGCTTGAATGGCTCGGAATAGGGCGTAACCGCCGAACTCAGGCCGATTGTGAAGGCTATGCGATGTTGGTTCCTCCAGCATGGAAAAAGGTCAGGGCTTCGGACGGAGCACCGGGAATCGATGGTGAAACGATCGATGACTTTCAGGCAAAACAGGATCTGCGATTGGCCAACATCCAGTCACAAATCCGACAACAGAGTTACCGATTTTCAAGACTGCGGAAAGTGGAAATCGACAAACCGGATGGAAAGGTTCGGACTCTGGAAATTCCAACCGTTGCTGATCGAATTGTCTTGCAGTCCATTCGCTTGAGTATCGAACCACTGATTGATCCGCAACTCCCCGATGCTTCCTTTGCCTACCGAAGTGGCAAGAGTGGCGTCGACGCCATCCAGATCGTCAAGCGTCTTTCCCTGAACGACTGGGCTTGGGTAATCAAAGCTGATATCGAGGCTTTTTTCGATTCGATTCAATACGGATTCCTGAATTCGATGTTGGAACGTCATCGCGTCCCGAGAGACTCAAAACTGTTTCAACAGGCAGTCCGGCTATCCAGTTCCGATCGACCACGGCGGCAGGGTTTGGCTCAGGGCAGCCCGCTGTCGCCAGTTCTGGCAAATGCCTATTTGATCGATTTTGACAGAGTCATCGAATCGAGTCCCTGTCGCCTGATTCGATATGCGGACGACATGCTGATTTTTGGCAGAAGCGAAGCGGATTGTCGGGCTTGCCTGAAGATGGGGACCCGATCTCTCAAACAACTCGGATTGAGTTTCCACCCCCGCAAGACGCAAATACTGGATCGCCGAAAGGAGTCGTTGGAGTTTCTCGGATTCGAGGTGGGGCCGAAAGGGATTGGCATCGCCGATTCAAATTCTCAAAGTATCCGTGAACAACTCCGTTTGTGGTTCGAACCGAAGTCCAAGTTGGATTGGGAT
>JAYVKA010000128.1:0-2280 GCA_043768885.1 Planctomycetota bacterium | reverse complement strand
CTCGACGCCAACCAGCTTTGCCGCTGCATAACGTCGATGCCCGGACACAATGAAGTGATCTTCAGTAATGACAATCGCTTCGAGCAATCCATTTTTGGCGATGTCGTTGGCAAGGTCGATCAAATCGTTGTCCCGTCCGATCGTGCCGTAAATCTGGTCGTTTTCAGGCGATGGCAAAATCGAATCAATCGCCCGCTGAACGCTTCGCTGTCTTTTTTTGTGTGCCCGTGATATGATCATGTCGATTCCTTTTTTCGCCCTGGTGGCCTGTCAGCCATTTGCCAGGGCGTTTTTTGTTTAGAGACCCATTTCCGCCAAATCTTTTTCTGCCCGGTCAATTTCCCTTTGCCGTTTTTTCGGAGTCGATGTGGGGATCGGAGTCTGTGCGGTCTCAGGATTCAGCTTCGCGAAAAAATCCTCAATGGCATCGCGAGATGTAAACCTCTGTCCGCCTACCAGCCAGGACTGCAATTTGTGACCTCGGCAACCATGCTCAATCCATCTCCAAATCGTCGCGATATGAGGCCGGGTCGGAATCAGTTTTGCCGCCTGTTTGATACTGATCAGGTCCTGATCCATGATTGCTGACATTTGCCGCAACTCCAAAAAAAAACGCATCGGTTATTTCCAATGCGTAAATAGTCGCGTGTTGTATTGGCTATTCAAAAGCCAAATTTTGGTAATGTTCAGCCACTGGTTTTTACGGGCTCAAATGCGTTTTCGGTCCCTGTTTTGGTTGTTTGAATTTCAGACTGGTTCCGGGTTTTCCGCGTCCGGAGTCGATCAGTTCCGCCAGTTCCTTCGGCAATGATTGTTTAATTCGATGCACCCGAACATCTGGCAAATGTATTTTCACGGATACCTGCCTGGGATGATGCCGGACCAGCAAATCAAATAGCAGTAGTGCATCTTGGTCCAGGTCCGCGTAGGTCTTGCCGTTGTAAATCAGTTCGTTTTCTTCCAGATTGACCACCGGCAATGATTCATATTTCGGGATTACCGTTGTCGGTTCAGCCAGGCACCATTCCCGCAGGACCAATATCAGGTGTTCCCTGATTTCATTTTCTTCATCGGGTGACATTGATTCCGGCAGAATCGCCGAATGGAAATAGTCGATTCCGGGAATGGATGTTGCCAGTTCCCGACCTCCATCATCACTCATCCGGACCAGACAGCCGGGCCATGATGACGGCCCATGTTCCGCCGCCCGCATAGGTTCCAGTTCCCTCAGTAGCGGATAACAGGTTGCCACCGGCACTCCAGATTCCAGCAGTTGTATTACACGTTCCGCCTGGCTTTTGAAGTTCATGTTTCTATTCCTTTGTTGGACGGGTGACCACCAGCCAGCAGGGCGAATAGATTTCCCTGCTGGCCGATGATCGTGCGGTAATTACTCCGCGCCCGATGATTGTGATTTTATCCGATTCGCCGCGCCACTTCGATTGCCTTTTGCAAATCCCGTTCAGCATAAACTTGCGTGACGTCTGCCTTGGAATGGCCCAGGGTGACCTGTGCCGCTTCCAGTCCGAATTGTGACCGTATCTTCGTTGCCGCTGAATGACGCAACTGGTTCGGGCTCCAGCGATGTTCAGATTGCCACCGTGCCAACGCTTCACCGGCCAATGTTTCAGGGCTCTTGAATGCCTTATCACAGGCCCGATGGACGGCCCGTCGATAACTGTCTGTGGTGTACCGTGACCCCGCCGTGACTTTCGGCTTGCGTTTCTTGTTGGTCCCCGGCGCATTCCCTTGACCGAATGGAATCACCCTGGCTTGCGTCCGATCATGGCGGCGTTTTTTCTCACTGTCGGCTGGTGAAAAACAGTAATCAGTTCCGGCCCTCAACAGATACTTGCGCAGGATGTCCTGACCCAATGGACCGATTGCGATAATCCGGGTTTGTCCATGGTGTTCCGTCTTGTGGCTCTCAGGGCGAAACGTCCAGACATCGCCAGTTTGATCGATGTCACATGGTCGAATGATGCAGACCTCGTTGGGGCGCATTCCGGTAAGCAGCTGTAGCTGGATCATTTCGGACACCACAGGCGAAACATGCGGTATCGTCGCGTTCACGACATCATCGTCCACCGGAAGTATTGGCGCAGGTTCCCGTGCTTCTGACCGACCCCGATGCAATCCACCTAATGCAGACAATCCATGATGCACGTTTGACTCCACCAGTTCCTTTGAGACAGCCCATTTGAAGAGCCGCTTAATGCAGGAAACCCGGTCGTTGATCGTTCGCCTGGCCAGTCCTTGCTGGATCAAAATGGATTGAAT
>JAYVKA010000127.1:0-21458 GCA_043768885.1 Planctomycetota bacterium | reverse complement strand
GCCGAATTTCACGGGTCTGATGTCGATATCCCTGCAACGATGATTGTCGATGGAATTCGTTTTTTGGAAGTAGGCGCTCATTTCCGGGGACACAATTCTTTTTTGGCTGTACCAGAAGGCTGGAAACGTGGACTTGCGCTATCGCTCGATTTCGCAAACCACGATCAAAGGCTGCTCGGATACCGGGGGCTTCATCTGTTGAATGCCTATCCTGATCATTCGTTCATTCGTGGAACCCTATTTCTGGAACTTGCGCGACAATACATTCCTGCCCCCAATCGAATTACGTCCGGGTCGTAATCAACGGCGAGAGCTGGGGGGTGTATGTCAACCAGCAGCGTTTTGATACGGATTTTTTGCAGGATCATTTTGGCACCGTCGATGGTACGCGGTGGAAATCGCTCAATAATGCACCGGGTGGCGGTTTGCAGAACGGCGGCGGGCCTGGCTGCTGGGCCATCCGGGGATTGCGGTACCGGACGATCGCTGACAAGGATATCAGAACCAGAATGCTTTCTGACAATGAACGAAATCTGCGAAATCAGCGGCAACAAACGGCGTGTCTGGATTCGGAATCGAAATTCCGATGGAATTTGTTCTTTGGATTTTTGGTCGTTTCGACTTTGCCGGGAATTGAAATCGGATTCACAATCCTCGCCAGCGACCTCCCGCATTAATCTGGATTGAGGATGGCGCGGGAGGTTTTTTGGGGAGTGGTTTACAGGATGTTGCCATCAGTTGCAATTGGATTGGGTATCGGGATTTGGCATGGACGCGTACATGATCAACCCAACAAAACGATTTCGCATACAGGTTCGGCTGTGGATTTTGCTCGCGATTTGTTCGATTTGCCTTCTGTCGTCCCAACCTGCCCATTGAATTCACTTGCGATTGGAGTGCCTTCCTCCAGACAAGAAAATAAACAGAGCTGGTTTGGAAGAAGCCGGTCGGCCAATTTTCCAATGCTGGCAGCTGGTCTGTTCATGACGTCATTTCGAATGCGAAAACTCAAAACGACGACAGTCTTACCGAAATGAAAATTTCGTTTGGGGATTAGTTTGAACAATTGACCGCTATTGACCCGATAATGATCAATGGCTAACAATGCCAGTAGCCTTCATATTCCCTGAATTGCAGTTGTCTGGATCGTGAATCGTGTTTTCAAGAATTCCCTGTATCCTGAACCTGATCGGCTTTGTTGCGCATGCGGTTTTTGGTTGCTGTGGACATCATCAACACGGTAATTCGATCGGCTGTTGTGGAAATACGCTTCAATCCCGTCTTTCAGAAGATTCAGATAACTGTTGCACTTCGGATTCCGGTCACCATCACGACACACAGCCGATTTGCGAAATTGGCGATGATTGCGGGAATGAAGTCACCGAAGTTCCGGGCGATCAGGATGACGAACAGGGCTGCAACGAAGGGCGATGTACCTATGTCGGCGCCTCGACCGGCATCGACATGCTTACCGAGTTGGGCGTTGGTATCGCGGAAGATTGGATTGCTGATTCTATCGATATCGGCTCAACAATTCCTTGCCGCGCCGGTTCCATTTGCGAACGCTTGACGGTTCTTTGGACTACTCCACCCACACTTTGCGCTGCGCTGCAATCCTGGCAGATTTGACAGCTCTTCTTTTTTGTTTGACGCAAGTCCGTCAAACGTCTCGTTTCCGAAGCATTCGAAGGCGCATCGCTTGATGCAGATTGCGATTGATTTCAAACGAACTCGATCAATCCTGCTCTCGCTGAAAATTAGTGCCGGAATCGGTCCAATCCAAACGGGCAACGAGGAAACTGGCGCAGGAAATGCGGCAGGGCTTTTTGAATTGTCGTTTTTGACCCCCTGGAGTTGTTGTATGAAGTGGAAGATTCCCAAACTGCCATGGAATTGGATTCGGCTCGCATTGGGTCTGGCAATCCTGGTCGCAGCTGGTTTGACGTATTCGACCTGGTGGCCCCCGTTATCCGGGTGGATTGACGATACGATGGCTGGTCGTCGGGGACATCCTGCAACGGATGAAGGCGAACATGCGAGTGCTGAAGGTTCGGCAGCCGCTCCTGCAACCGTGTTGGACCTGTCGCCCCAGGCTTTGCGCAACCTCGGTTTGACCAGCGAATTTCTGCGACCGATCGAAGTCGCAGATTATTTGCGGTCCGTCACCGTGCCGGCAGTCGTTGTTCCCAAACCCGGGCGCTCGCAGATTTTCGTTACTTCACCACTCAATGGCGTTATCACCCATGTTCACGCTGTAACTGGTGAAGCGGTCAAGCCCGGAGATTTGTTGTTTGAAATTCGGTTGACTTACGAGGACCTGGTTGAAACCCAAACTCAATATCTGAAATCAATCAGTGAACTGGAAGTTGAGAACCGCGAGATCATTCGACTCGAAGAGGCGACACAGTCTGGCGCGATTTCTGGCAAGTCTTTGCTGGAACGCCGGTACGCCAAGGAAAAACTCGAAGCATTGCTAAGATCTCAGCGCGAGGGACTGCGCTTACATGGGCTTTCCGATCGGCAGATTGACGCAATTGGTACAGATGGCAAGCTTCTTCGCGATCTGAAAATCGTTGCGCCCGATATAGATCGTCACGGCGACGAGGAAATGAGATTGAGTCAAAACGTGATTCATCGCGTTTCGTTTGGTGGACATGGCGGGACATCCCAGGATGAATCGAGCAACCCGAAATCGCTGGAAGTGAGCCCGGGAAAACTGCTGGTGATTGACGAATTGCAGGTTCACAAAGGCCAGGCGGTTGTGGCAGGTGAAAAGCTTTGTTCCCTTTCGGATTACTCCAATCTGTTTATTGAAGGCAAGGCATTTGAGCAGAACGTGGCCGAACTTAGCCAGGCGTCGGCACGCGGTTGGAAGGTCGATGCAGTTTTTCCTGGTCAGGATGGATTGAAGGTTGTCAACGGTTTGAAATTGGCCTTCGTCGGCAACTCGATTGATCCCGAATCGCGCACTCTGTCTTTTTTTGTAGAGCTGCCCAATGAAGTCTTGCGAGACGAAACCAACACCGAGGGACAGCATTTTGTCGCCTGGCGATACCGTCTGGGACAACGACTGGAGATCCGGGTTCCGGTCGAGCAATGGGAGAATCAGATTGTTTTACCTGTTGATGCGGTCGTGAAAGATGGAGCTGACTGGTTTGTGTTCCAGCAAAATGGCACGAAGTTCAATCGGGTTCCGGTCCACATTCAACACCGCGACCAAACTTCGGTCGTAATCGCCAACGATGGTTCGATTTATCCGGGAGATGTCATCGCGACGAAATCCGCACACCAAATGCAAATGGCCGTCAAAAATAATTCAGGTGGTGCAGTTGATCCCCATGCCGGGCACAATCACTAGAACGGATTCGAACAAATGTTAAACGCTGTCATTCGCTTCGCGCTCCGGCAACGCCTGTTGGTGATCGCTGTTGCCCTGTTCCTGACCGGATATGGAACCTGGCAAATCCTGGTCATGCCGATCGATGTTTTTCCCGACTTGAACCGTCCTCGTGTCGTAATCATGACCGAAGCACCGGGAATGGCGCCGGAAGAAGTCGAGTCGCTGATCACGTTTCCAATCGAAACGACGATGAACGGAGCCAACGGAGTCGAAGCCGTTCGCAGTACGTCGGGCGTCGGGATTTCGGTGATTTATGTCGAATTCGCTTACGGAACCGATATCTACACGGATCGGCAAATTGTCGCTGAACGAATGCAAATGGTGCAGGACCGATTGCCCCGGGGAATTGCTCCGCAACTTGCTCCGATCTCGTCGATCATGGGACAGATTTTGATGCTTGGTTTGTGGAGCGATGATCCAGAAGCCGACCCGATGGAACTCAGGACGACAGCCGATTGGGTTGTTCGACAACGGTTGCTGACGATTCCAGGTGTTTCACAAGTTTTCACGATGGGTGGAGAACGGAAGCAGTTTCAGGTTCTCGTCGATCCGGACGCGATGGTGCGATACGGTGTAACACTGTTCGACGTCGAAACAGCGGTAACTCTAAGTAACGAAAACGGAACAGGTGGTTATCTTGATCGCCAAGGCCCCAGCGAATTATTGGTTCGATCACTGGGACGGCTCAAGTCGATTGAAGAGTTACAGAAAGTCCCCGTTACGATTCGGGATGGACGACCTGTGCTGTTGTCGCAAGTCGCGGAAGTCATCGAAGGGGCCCAAGTCAAACGTGGAGATAGCTCGGCATTCGCCCGCGTCATCGATTCCAACGGAAAAAGTCAGTGGCGAGGCGGTCCCGCTGTCGTTCTTACAATAAACAAGCAACCAGGAGCCGACACCCGCTCGGTCACGGACAGCGTAATGCTGGCCTTGGAAGAATTGAGGCCAACGCTGCCTTCCGGGACACAAGTGTCAACCGTCTATTCACAAAAGTCTTTTATCGATCGTGCAATCGAAAACGTTGTTGAGGCATTGCGTGACGGCGGAATTCTGGTGGTCATCATCCTGTTTGTGTTTCTGCTTAATCTGAGAACAACATTCATTACTCTCACAGCCATTCCGCTTTCGTTGGTGATGACGGCCATCGTATTTGCGATATTCGGACTGTCCATCAATACCATGACGTTGGGAGGAATTGCCGTTGCGATGGGAGAACTTGTCGATGATGCGATCGTCGATGTTGAGAATATCTTCAGGCGGTTGAAGGAGAACCGGGGCGCAACCAATCCGCTCAGCCCGTTGCTGGTGGTCTTCAGGGCCAGTGCCGAAGTCCGGCGTTCCATCGTCTATAGCACAATTATTGTGGTGCTGGTTTTTGTTCCATTGTTCGCACTGGGCGGTATGGAAGGGAAGTTGTTTGCACCATTGGGTGTCGCCTATATCGTCTCAATCCTTGCGTCTCTGGTTGTTTCGCTGACCGTCACTCCGGTGCTTTCGTATTGGTTGATTGGACGGAACAAAAGGAGCGGGCACGAAGCAGATGGATTCGTGTTGCGAGGCCTTAAACACGTTGGTTCCATTGTCATCAGATTTAGTCTGGCAGTTCCGAGATTCAATGTTTGCGCTACGCTTTTGCTGGTCGCTTTGGCGGGCATTTTTTTGGCTCGATTGGAAAACGACTTTCTGCCGCCATTTAACGAAGGGACCATTCAACTCAATGTCGTACTACCGCCAGGGACTTCACTCGCCGCATCCAATAACATCGCGCGGACTGTTGAGGAATCTCTAAAGGAAATTGACGACGTTCATCGATTTGCGCGGAGAACAGGCCGTGCCGAACTGGATGAGCATGCCGAGGGCGTAAACATGAGTGAGATGATTATCGAACTCGACCCAGAATCCCCTAGATCACGAGAACAGCAATTAGACGAGATTCGCGAAGCCATGCATGAAATTCCGGGCGTCGTGACCGCCGTCGAACAACCACTTGCACATCTGATTTCCCACATGCTGTCGGGCGTCAAGGCACAAATTGGGATCAAGGTTTATGGAGATGACCTCGATCTGTTGCGTCAAAAAGCGGAGGCGATCAAGGCTGAAATGGAATCGGTCCCGGGGGTCAAGGATGCGCTGATTGAACCACAAGTTATCATCCCGCAATTGCGCATCGAACTTGATCGTGACCGGCTGCTGCAATACGGACTGACCGTGGAAGCGGTGAACGACTACATCCAGACCGCCATGAATGGCAAAGTCGTTTCCGAAATCCTCGATGGAATGCGAACGTTCGATCTGTTGGTGCGAATGAAAAACGAGTATCGCGAGAATATCGACGAGCTGAAAAGGCTTTCGATTCAATTGCCCGAAGGTGGAATGCTGCCGCTTTCCGGATTGGCCAACATCTTCGAGGCCGGCGGGCCGAATTCGGTCAGTCGCGAAAATGTGCGCCGCCGTGTCGTTATCCAATGTAATGTTGCAGACAGAGGAGTAGTCGATGTCGTCAACGATATCCAGACAATGATCAAGCCGATCGTCGCGACGCTTCCCACCGGCTACTTCGTCGAGTATGGCGGTCAGTTTCAAAGTCAAAAATCAGCCAGCCGCGTTATCGGAGTCTTGTTTGTGATCTCGTTGCTTGGCGTGTTCATGGTTTTGTACACGCTGTTTCGGTCGGTGAATCTTGTCTTACAAGTCATGTCCGCATTACCGATGGCGTTTATCGGTGCCGTAGCCGCTTTGGTACTGACGGGACAAACATTGACGATTGCTGCGATGGTCGGTTTTATCTCATTGGCGGGAATCGCTTCGCGTAACGGCATTCTGTTGTTGCAACACTACTTGCACCTGGTGGAACACGAAGGTGAATCGTTTAACAAATCCATGATCGTTCGAGGCGGCCTGGAACGATTGGCCCCGGTGCTAATGACTTCCCTGACGGCCGGAATTGGACTGGTACCACTGGTGCTTGCCGCCGGTGAAGCCGGCAAGGAAATCCTGTATCCCGTCGCGACGGTCATCCTTGGCGGATTGATAACTTCAACGATGTTGGACTTTCTGGTTCGTCCAGCCTTGTTCCTGTTGTTCGGCATGAAAGCGGCCGAAAAAGCCCTTCGCGCATCCAAAGTCGAAATTCCACTGGAGGAGGCTTCGACTAACAAGAACCACGAGCCCAATGAAAGCGTAACTGTTGCAGCCCAACCTGCGCTCGGACACATTCCGTAGTCGACACCCTGAAATAGAACAACGTTCGGTAACCCATTTTTTGATTGTGAAGGAGATGATTATGAAAACGATGAATATTCTGGCCGGTGCAATGCTGGCAGTACTGGTCGCATTGAACGGCAAAAACGTTTGCGGACAGGAACATGTGCATTCGGCAGGAGAGGCGCACCAGGATCATGACGGACATGATCATGGCGAACATGTACACAGCACGGAGGCATTGGCTTTTCATCTGCCTGAATGGAAATCGATGCACTTCGACGACCCGCAAATTGCCGCACAGCACGCCGACGCAGTTGAAAAATTGGGCTGTGAAGTGAAACAGGACAAGCATGCCGGACACATCGACGTGACTTATCGTTGCGTCTCATGGCGCTCAATGGACGTCGCCACCCACGAGCTTGCCGATCAATGGAATCGTTGGCTGGCAGCATCAGGGTTTGACGTTTCCCATGGACACACCGATCCGGTATTCGCACAAGGCCCGGAAGCAGTGAAATTCCGACTTGTTGAATGGAAGAGCCTTCACGGTACCGGTTCACCCGAAGAAGCCCAATTCATTGAACAATTAAAAAAAATGGGCTGCGAAGTGCGAGTCGAAGAGCACAAGGACCATTCGGATGTCCAATTCCGGGCTCCGACCTGGCGTGACATTCACCTGGCCGATCATTCGTCTGCCGAGCAATGGATTGCCTGGCTTCAACAGAACGGATTTGAAACTGACCATCAACATGAATAGCTGAATCCGGATCATTCGAAAAACGTAGTTCGACCGGTATCAACTACGATCATTTTTTAGCGAAAGCGAATAACCATGAAGAAGATTCTTGTTTCCAGCGCCATTGTTGTCAGCATTGCTGTCTTGACGGGCTGCACTCCCGGGACGATACCATCCGCCGCAACCGGCGGGACGAATTCGGCCGTGACCAGCGGGCCACTGGCCACGGTTGATTCCCACGTCCACCCGACCGAAGGACCACACCATGGAAGTCTGGTTGAATTAGGGAACGAGGAATATCACGTCGAACTTGTTCTTGATGACAAGTCGGTCACGATTTACATTCTGGACGCTGCGGCCAAGAACGCGGTTCCCATTGATTCACCGGATTTGACCATCAACGTGATGCACGAAGGCAAGCCGGAACAGTTCAAGCTGCCAGCCACTCCGGACACAGGCGATCCAGCGGGCAAATCATCCCGCTTCACATTGGCCGACGAAGAACTTGCCGGCCATATCGACGACGAAGCAGCAGGACCCAGGCTTTCCGTAACCATCAACGGAACACCGTATCGCGGAGAGATCAAACACAGTCATGATCATGCTGGCCACTCACACGATTAGCTGAACAGGGGTCTTGTTTGACGGCGCCACGGTTGGAGCGGTGAACAGCTTGGTCGGTCGTAGATATCATTTGGATTGGATGTCACGTGGATTGTTTGCGTACGAATGGGCCGGGCGAAAGCACTACGGAACCGGAAGCAAACCGGTCCGCGTCCGCTTTGGGCGACCGGGGGCGGGAACCGTTGCGCGTCGGAAGTCAGCATTTGTCAATTTGTTCTATTTTTGACGGTGGTTGGGACGATGATCGGCGACAAACCCGGTTTTACAGTTAAATACCGAAATACCGGTGGCGTTAAAACCGAAAAAGGAAGAAGGGTATATACACAATTAAGGCTCGAGGCTTGTTCAGTTGGCAAAAACATGAAAATCATCAAGCCCTGGATACTCTCGGTTGTCGTTTTGCCCGTTCTGTTGTTAGCGGTTGGTTGCATGACTCAACGGAGTATGCGGCGGGAACCCGTTGTCAAAGTGGGTAACGATCAAACCGGCATGCTTGCCAGAACTTCCTCCGTCCCCTCTGCTGCAATCCAGACAGTTCCGATCAAGTCCGCTTCTGTGCTGGTCAAAGACGGAGTTGTGGCAAGTCGGTCGGTTGGCGTTGATTCCAATTCGAGTGTGCAGGCAAGTTCAACGTTGGGAATGACCCTCGCCGATTTCGAAAACCTCGCGTTTGAAAACAATCCGACGATCAAGGAACTGGCGGCGACCACCCAAAAGGCAGACGGTTTTCGCACCCAGGTGGGCCTGCGTCCAAACCCAACCGTGGGTTATCAGGGGATGCAAATCGCCGACCGTGGGACTGACCAGCATACCGCGTTCATTGAACAGGAGTTTGTGCGCGGAAACAAACTGGCTCTTAACCGACAGGTTCTGAACGAATCACTTCGTGCCCAGTTGGCGGAACTGGAAACACAAAAATTGCGCGTTGTTACTGACATTCGCAGCAAGTTCTACGAGGCACTTGGTGCCCAGCGCCGAATGGAGCTGATCACAGACTTCCGAACCGTGGTTGAAAAAGGGTTGGAACTGGCCGAGTTGCGACGGGAAGCAATGGAGGGATCCAAAATTGACGTCCTTCAATCGAGGATACAGAAAAACGAAATCGACCTCGCGCAAGAACAGGCTCAAGTCGCATTTGATTCGGCCTGGCGTGAATTGGCTGCGCTGGCTGGAACACCCGGTTTGCCTCCAACGCGAATCGAAGGCGAGTTGCCGGTCACAACCGAATCGTTGGACTGGAATTCGCTGGCAACGGAGATTGTTGCCACAAGTCCGGAATTTGAAGCGGCCCAAACCCGCATCAGTCGAGCCCAGGCCAATTTGCAACGCCAGGGCGTCCAGGCCATTCCGAACATTACAGCCCAATTGGCGGCAGGCGTTGATAACGCAACCGATTCGGGGATGATCAACTTGCAAGTCGGTGCCCCGATTCCGGTTTTCAACCAAAACCAGGGAAACATCGCTGCCGCACAGGCCGAGTATTGTCGCGCTGTTCATGATTCCGAGAGAATCGAAAACGCCATCAAGGCCCGTCTGGCGGCAGTCTCCAAAGATTACGACTCCGCGATTGCCGCAATCCGGCAATACGGTGATTCAATTCTTCCGGCCGCGAAGGAGTCACTGGATTTGGCTGAAGTCGCGTACAAAGCGGGTGAAACCAGCTTTGTGCAGGTTCTTGTTGCCCGGCGAACCTGGTTTGATTCCAATCTGCAATATGTGATTGCCCAAACCCAATTGGCTGAAGCCAAGGCAAAGGTTGATGGTTTCGTTTTGACCGGAGCCCTGGATGCGGTCACAGATCAAAGTGGCGACGACAGCCTTCGTGACCTTACGTTCGGGCAGCAATAAGAGCCCATTTTCAGAAAGAACTTGACCGTCAGTCCCGGGAAAACTAAGCTTGTTGAAGCGGGATATTTCTTTTCGGATGTTTTTGGGTACCGGCAGTTGAACAGGTCCGGAATATTTGCATTATTCCTTTCGGCACTCATCGTGTTCTGCCCGTATCTGTGCAGATGTGGTTGCCAGATTGAAAAAGCGACTGCTTTAGTCAGCTGTTGCGACGGGTGCGATTCGCACATGCCGCCGCAGAGTGATTCCCCGAACAATACTGTCCCCAACTTGCCCGACCAATGTCCTTGTCGTGATTGCTTTTGCCAGGGAGCTTTGCTGGCTAAAGAGACAGTCGATGAGTTCACGATTGCCGAACTGATTTGGCATTCCATCGATTGGGTCCGACTCGACGTGCCGCGACCGATCGTCCTTACGACTCAAATGGAGTCAGCTTCTTTTACGCTGCCCTACACTTCTTCCGGGCACAATCTGCGTGCTGCGCTCTGCTGCTGGGTCATCTAGACCGGTTGAGCAAGTCACATTCGGCAACAGGCTTCAGAGAAACGCTGTTTGAGTGAGCATTTCTCTAGAACAGGTTTTTTGGATTTCTTGTTTCTTTGCGCGCAGTTTTTTTCGGTAGACCCGGAACGAAACTTCAAAAGGCAGATCGACCATGAGCAAAACCACGACCACGCCCGGCAGGCAACCGGACGCAGACCAATCGATTTACTCGGAGAAAAGCCCAGTGCCTGTTGAAAAAGAGTCGGGGCGGGCACCCGGTTTGCTGTTCCCGCTATTGCGAGGAATCCCAACGATTCTGGTACTGGCAATCCTGGCTGGCCTTGCACTCTGGGGGCGTCACCATGACTGGAAGCTGCCTGGATTTTCGAAACTTGCAGGAGGCGAAAGCTCCGAAGTGGCTGTATGGTGCGACGCGCATGGCGTGGCTGAAGCCGATTGCATTGCCTGCAACGCAGAACTGCTTCCAAAGGGTGAACTCTACGGCTGGTGCGCGGAACATGGCGTTCACGAATGCATCCTGCATCATCCACAGGCGGCTCAACTGGATGTAATTCCAAATATTTCACAGGACGACCTTGGCCGTGTGGCGCGGGCCATTGCCGCTCGGCCGCCGACCCGGAACGATCCCGGCTGCAAAATGCACCTACGACGAATTCAGTTTCCCTCTGCCGAGGCCGTGGACCGTGCCGGGGTTGATATCGGGCTGGTCGATCGCGGCCCGGTTCTGGAAACAATCTTGACGACAGGCGAAATCGTCTACGATCCGACGCGTGTCGCCCAATTGTCGTCGCGGGCAAGCGGCACGATCTCACGCGTCGAAAAGAATGTAGGTGATCGAGTCAAACAGGGAGACGTGTTGGCGTTGGTCGATGCAGTGGAACTGGGGCGGGCCAAATCGCAACTGGTGCAGTCACTGATTCAACTTGATCTGGCAAAAAAAGTTGCAGAACGTCTGTCGGGAATTGACGAAGGAGCGGTAGCCGGTCGCCGAATCGAAGAAGCCCAGTCGGCTGCGGTTGAACTGGAGGTCGCAGTCCAAAAAGGATTCGAGGCACTTTCCAATTTGGGTTTGCCGGTTAACCGTGATGAATTGCTCACGAGGTCGATTCCGGAAATACAGGAAGAGCTTCGTCTGCTAGGAATTCCTGCATCATTTCAGTCTGTAATGGAATCAACGCATCTGACTTCCAACCTGTTGCCAATCGTATCGCCTCGTGAAGGAATTGTTGTCGAACGGCATGCGGTCGCCGGAGAAGTCGTTGACTCCAATAAAATGCTCTTCACTGTCGCGGACACCAGCCGCATGTGGCTGCTGTTGAATGTTCGGCTGGAGCAGGTCGATCGCATTTCGGTCGGCCAGAAAACCGTCTTTCGTCCGGACGGTTCCGACTGCGAATCTGTCGGGCAGATCACCTGGATCAGCACCGACCTCGATATCGGTACACGAACGATCCGCGTTCGAAGTGAGTTGGCCAATAACGACGGACAACTTCGAAACGAAACGTTTGGGGCAGGCGGGATTGTGCTTCGCGAAGAGTCCCAGGCCATCACCGTTCCGAATAGCGCGATTCACTGGGAAGGCTGTTGCTATATCGCTTTCGTTCGGGACAAGAACTGGTTCCAGGAAGGTTCATACAAGATCTTTCACACACGCTCCGTCCGCCCAGGTGCGGTGATGGGAGACTACACCGAGGTTATCGCAGGACTGTTGCCGGGCGAAGTCGTCGTCACGAAGGGAAGCGGGATACTTCGAGCCGAATTGCTCAAGGGGAACCTGGGGGCTGGATGACTGTGCGAACACTAACGGCCCGTGAGGCCGAGGGGATTTTTGAGTGGCGATTGATGATTTTTGATTTTGGAAAAGAATCGCATCGCACGCAAAACACGAATCGACACAATCATCAATCAAAAATCGTAAATCAATGAACTGGCTTGTCAATTTTTCACTTCACAACCGGCTCGTCGTCCTCTTGGGCGTTTTCGCCGTCATGGGGATTGGAGCCTGGTCGATTCAATACATCGACATCGACGCGTTTCCGGACACGACGCCAGTGATGGTGCAAATCAACACCACGATGCCTTCGCTCTCGCCCGAGGAAGTCGAACGTCAGGTTACATTTCCCATCGAGCAAGTGATCAGCGGGCTGCCGGGACTGGAAAAACTCCGTTCGATCTCGAAGTTCGGGCTGTCGCAGGTCGTCGTCACTTTTGAAGACGGCACTGACATTTACTTCGCCCGCCAACTGATCAATGAACGCCTGACAACAGTCGAATTGCCCCTGGGAATCGAACGGCCCAGAATGGGGCCGGTCTCGACGGGACTGGGCGAAGTCTTTCACTACATCGTGCGGTTGGACGATGTGGACCTCTCGGGCCTATCGCGCGAGATGCAGGTCGAAAAGCTGACCGAGTTGCGAACGATTCACGATTGGGTCATCAAACCACAGTTGCGAACCGTAAGCGGCACTGCGGAAGTCAACACGTGGGGTGGATTTGAGAAGCAATACCAGATCCGGATC
This sequence comes from Planctomycetota bacterium, assembly GCA_043768885.1. Classification (GTDB taxonomy): domain Bacteria; phylum Planctomycetota; class Planctomycetia; order Pirellulales; family Pirellulaceae; genus BJ22. Next base: position 8,623 of record JAYVKA010000127.1, on the reverse strand, counting down.
GATCCCGACCGTTTGTTCAAACACGATTTGACGTTTGAAGAAGTTGTCGAGGCAGTACGTGCCAACAATCGCAATGTCGGTGGTGGAAACATTACCCGCAATACCGAGATGCTGTTGGTGCATGGAATCGCCCGAACAGTCAACATCGAACAGATCGAGAACATCGTCATTCGCGCCATCGACGGTTCCCCAATCCGCGTTGGTGATGTCGCAACTGTTGAAATCGGCCATGAAATCCGAAGGGGTGCCGTTACGGCGGACGGCCGCGGTGAAGTCGTTTACGGACTGGGCTTCATGCTGATGGGCGAAAACAGCCACCGAGTGACCCTCGCGTTGAAGCACAAATTGGAGGAAATCAAAGCAACGTTGCCGCCCGGAGTGGAAGTCACCACGGTTTACGACCGTACAGAATTGGTGGACAAGGTCATCGAAACGGTTCAAATCAACCTGTTCGAAGGCGGCCTGTTTGTCGTAGCCATTTTGTTTCTGTTCCTTGGGAATCTGCGGGCGGGGCTGATCGTTGCGATGGCGATTCCGCTGTCGATGCTGTTTGCGTTTTCGGGCATGCTGCAAGTCGGAATTGCCGCAAGTCTGTTAAGCCTTGGGGCGATCGACTTTGGGCTGGTTGTCGACAGTTCAGTTGTGATGGTCGAGAACTGCGTTCGGCGTGTGTCGCACGGAATTCCACGTGGACAAACGAAACTGGATGTCATACGAGACGCCGCCGTCGAAGTTCGCAAACCGACGATGTTCGGCGAACTGATCATCATGATCGTCTACCTTCCGATCCTGACGTTGGAAGGAATCGAGGGGAAACTGTTTCGACCGATGGCATTGACGGTGATCTTTGCCCTTGCCGGTTCGATGCTGATGTCGCTGACTTTGATGCCGGTTCTGGCCAGCTATTTTCTGCCCAACAAAATGGAGGAGCGCGAGCCGCTCCTGATCCGGTTATTGAAACGGGTCTACGAGCCGATCTTGCATTTCACCATGCACCAAAAGGTTGCGGTAATAGGGTTGGCAGTTGGTGTACTCGCTTTTGCCTTCGGCTTGATCGCTCCCAACATGGGTTCCGAGTTTGTTCCGAAACTGTCCGAGGGAGCACTTGCCATCAACGTCGTGCGGTTGGCTGGAACCGACCTCGATGAATCTGTTCGGATCAATACGCAAATGGAACGGGCGGTGTTGAAACATTTTCCAGACGAAGTTCAACACGTTTGGAGCCGGATTGGAAGTGCCGAGGTCGCTACCGATCCGATGGGTGTCGAGTTGACCGACATGTTCATTACGCTTCATCCGCGGGAGCAATGGACCAGGGCGGAGTCGCAGGCGGAGTTGACCGAGTTGGTTCAACAGCTTTTGCGAGAAGTGCCAGGCCAACGGATTGCGATGACCCAGCCAATCGAGATGCGATTGAACGAGATGATCAGCGGCGTTCGGTCCGATGTCGCCGTCAAGCTTTTCGGTGACGACTTTGAAATTCTCGTGGCCAAGGCCGAGGAAATAGCCAACGTCCTTCGTACGATCGAAGGAAACGCCGACATCAATGTCGAGCAGGTTACTGGGCAACCGGTTTTGCAAATCACGGTGAAGCAGGACGAGATTGCGCGGTACGGCGTTTCGGCTACAGAAGTTCTAAACCTTGTCGAATCGTTGGGGAGTTTTCAGCTGGGCGAGGTTTTTGAAGACCAACTGCGGTTTCCGCTGGTTGTTCGTCTGCCAGAACGGGTTCGAACAAGCCCCGAAACGATTGGTGCCATTGAAATCACTACTTCGTCCGGTCAGCGAGTCCCGCTGGAACGATTGGCGACACTCAAGGTCGTCGAAGGGCCATCGACGATCACTCGGGAGTGGGGATATCGCCGGATCAACATTTCCTCCAACATCCGCGGACGCGATATCGGCAGTTTTGTGGCAGAAGCCCAGAAACGAATCGAGCAAGAAGTTCAATTGCCTGCCGGCCGTTACCATTTTGAATGGGGCGGACAGTTCGAAAACCTGATCAGCGCACGGCAACGCCTGATGATCGTCGTGCCGATGGCATTGATGTTTATCCTGGTGTTGCTGTATGTCACCTACGGAAATCTGATCGATACGTTTCGCGTGCTGACAGGAATTCCCTTTGCATGGACGGGAGGGATCATCGCCTTATGGATGCGCGACATGCCGTTTTCCATTTCCGCAGCGATTGGATTTGTGGCTCTCTCGGGAGTCGCCGTCCTGGACGACATGCTGTTGGTGACAACCATTCGAGCACTTCGGAAAACGGGCATGGCCCTCGAAAAAGCGATTGAGACTGCGGCCATGACCCGGTTGCGGCCCGTGTTGATGACAACGCTGGTAGCAGCCGTGGGCTTTTTCCCAATGGCGTTCAATACCGGGATCGGTGCAGAAGTTCAGCGGCCTCTGGCGACTGTCGTGATCGGCGGCGTCATCAGCGCGATGGTCATGTCGCTATTGGTTCTGCGAGTTCTCTATTCAGTGTTTGCTGGTGCAACGGGAATGGACGATGCGAAAGATGTGGCGGCTTCGCAGCAGTTTGGAAATAATGGTTCAGGCACAATCCCGGGCCTGAGTGAAAAAAGTGTTTCAAAAGTTTAGTTTTTTCAAAAGGAAGATTTTGATGACTGTAAACAAGAATTTTTGCTTGTTTGTTAGCCTGGTCGGTTTGGGAATTCTGTTCACCGGATGCAAAAGTGAAAAACCTGCAGAGGATACAAACACAGCTGCGGCAGTTCCGGCCGTCGCTGTCGATAACCATTCCGGCTGGTGGTGCACTCCGCACGGGATTCCGGAGGAAGTATGCAGCATTTGCAGCGCCAAATACGCGGCCGAATGCAAGGAAAAAGGAGACTGGTGCGTGGAACACAATCGGGCCGAGTCGCAATGTTTTATTTGCGACCCGACCCGTGCTGAAAAATACGCGAAGCTCTACGAAGCCAAATACGGCACCAAACCCCCTCCGATCAACTAGCCGGACCGCGCCATTTCGTGAGCCGTGACGCGTCAGCAGCCGGCGTGACTCTACCAAGTGGCTTACCGCCCTCGGCCTACTTGCGTTTTCGCGATGAGTTACGGGGAGACTTTTTTGGCTTTCCAGAGCGGCTGGACGATGGCTTGCCTTTGGACTTGGCGGTACTGGATCGGTCGGAACTGTCACTTTTGATTCGAACGCCCCGTCCACCTGTTCAAGGGCCACGGCGCGGAATTCGGGGCGCGGAGGTGTTGTTGGCCAGGCCGAATGTGAGCTCCCTTCGATTCGGGTCGGCAACTTCGACGACGATCCGGACATGATCTCACAGGCGAAACTGGTTCGCCTGTTTGCGACCGGACATGGTGCGGGCTGATTTTCTTCCTCGGTCGCGCCGGGCAATTGAATGCGCAGCGTCCGCTGAGACTCGGACTCCCACAACTTGCGAAAAATCTCTTCGCCGAGCCGAAGCACAGATTGTATACTTGCCTCATATAAGGTGCGAGCATCCCGACCAGCATGCAGACCATGCGGGACATTCCAGCTCCAAATCAACTGGCCAATCGTTTCACTATTTCCAGGCAACCGCTTTCATGACTGCTGCCAAACAGATTGAAGTGGTTTAGCAAATGATACAGTCGGTAAATCGTCACCCGATCTTCCCATCCGTCCGCCAGTGGTGAAAGCCGCAGGTATTCCTGTAAAAACGATTCGCCAAAATCACCGAACAGCGTCGTCATTCCCAATTCGGTTTCGCAACTACTGTAATAAACTGCCGGGTCGATCAAGACCGGATCGCCCTTTGAATCGGCCAATACGTTGCCGCTCCACAAATCACCGTGAATCAAAACTGAGGATGGGCGATCATCGTCCAGCCATCGGTCCAGTCGGTCCGCCACGCGGTGGCCTGCATCCAGCAATTCTCTTCCGGCCCCACGCGATTTGGCCATGTTCAATTGCGGCAACAATCTTCGATCCCGCCAGAATTCAACCCATGAGTCCGACCAGGAATTGAATTGTTCACTACTTCCGATGAAATTGTTTGCCGAAAATCCAAATCGGCCGTCGAAAGATGGGGACTGGTGCAGATTTGCCAACGCCGTGGCCAGTCGCTCACCAAAATCTATTGATCGACGACCCGGCTCGATCCATTCCAAAAACATCACGGCGGAATTTCCGTCCGGTGATTGCCAAATCCCGTCAACCCGGGGTGTTCGAACAGAATTTGTGTCTGCGATTGCTGACAGCCCAGCCAGTTCCGCCGACAACATTGCATTTGCGTGCTGGCCTTTGGCGATTTTGACAGCAAACTCCCGACCGGTTTTCGTTTCGATCCGGAACAGTTCGTGAATGCATCCGCCACCCACTGGCGTCGTCTTCACGATTTCCAGTCTTGGCGAAAACAATGCTGTGGCTGCGGCCTGAATGAACTCGATTGACATGCGTTGGTTTGTCCAGAACGGTATCGACAGGAACATGACTCGACAGGAACATGGGCTGGGCGGAATCCAGAAGCAAATCGAGTATTTCGTTTCTTGGACAGTCTTCCGAAACCAACACCCCAACTTCCCGACATCTTTCTGTGGCGTTATCTTTTTGTCGTTTGCCCGTCCAAGACAACTGAACCAAAGATCCACAGAATCCAGTGATTGTACCCAACGAAAGATCGTGGTTCTCCTACCTGACCGCTGTTCGCGGCAGCAGCATTATCAAGACCTGGCCGCGAATCCTGATTGTGACGCTGTTTGCGACGTTCGTGACCGCAATCAAATTGCGATTCGGCATCGAAAGTTACTCGATGACGGTAACACCGTTCACCTTGGTCGGACTCGCGCTGGCGGTTTTTCTTGGATTTCGCAACAAGGAATCGTACGACCGGTTCTGGGAAGGCCGCAAGTTGTGGGGGGCACTGGTCAACATCAGCCGCAGCTTTACCCGACAACTTCATCTGTTCTTCCCCGCGAAATCAGATTCCGACCCGGAAACCGATTCGCGCAGAACCCAATTGGTCCATCGAACGATTGCCTTTGTGCACGCATTGCGTCACAACCTGAGAAACACCGACCCGCTAGCGGAAATTCAGCCGTGGCTACCGGCCGACGAACTCAAATCCCTGGCCGACAGCCGCAACATTTCCAACTCGATCATGCATCGCACGGGCGAACTTTTGCGGGGAGAATGGCAAAAAGGAAACATTCACGACTGGCATCTGCCAGCCCTCGAACAGTCCCTGACTGAATTCACTGCGATTCAAGGTGCCTGCGAGCGGATTCGATCGACTCCTATTCCTTTTACCTACAACGTGCTGACACACCGGATTGTGGCAATTTATTGTTTGGCTTTGCCGCTGGGTCTGGTCAAGGAAATCGGTTACCTCACGCCATTGGTTGTCGCATTTATCTCATTCGCCTTTTTTGGACTGGATGAAATCGGAGACGAAGTCGAACAGCCCTTTGGCATGGACGACAACCATCTGCCGCTGACTACGCTTTCACGGATGATCGAAGTCAACTTGCTGCAAGAGGACGGCGCGCCCGCCGGCGATCTTCCACCCTTGTTGAAACCGATCGACAATGTTCTGCATTGAGCCGTGGCACCCAAACTACTATTTTCCTGCCAGCAGTTGGCGCACATCCTCCATCAGGATGGGTACTCCCGCCTGGATCATGTCCAGCACGTACTCGAAGCCTTCGGCGCCGCCGTAGTACGGGTCGGGCACATCGACCGGCCAATTTTTGGTATCGAGCCAGTGGCTGAAGAGTTCAATTCGGGAGATCGGAGCCGAATGAAGGGAACGTAATCCGTCAAGGTTGTCCCGGTCCATCGCGATCACCAGATCAAATTCTTCCAGATCGGTTCGGGTTACCTGACGGGCGCGGTTGATCAGCTGGAAACCCCGCCGACTGGCCGCCGCCGACATTCGCTTGTCCGCCGGATTGCCGGAGTGATATCCGATCGTTCCGGCCGAATCCACAACAACCCGGTTTTCCAACCCTGCTTCGCGCACCGCCGCTGCAAAAACCCCTTCGCCAGTCGGACTGCGACAGATGTTTCCCATGCAGACAAACAGAACGGAAACGGTGCTCAAACCTGGCTGGTTGATGTCCTTGCCCATTCATTCACTCTCCAGAATTCTGACCTGTTCGCGGTTTCCCAATATCCCCTTTTCAATTTCAGATGAGAAACCAGGAGTCAATCTAGCGGTTTGCCGAAACTTGTCTAAGACCACGATCCCCGGTGCCGCCTGCCAATTGGCTGAAAACTGTTCCTGTCCTAGAATGGTAGGTTGACTGGTATTCACTCAGTTCAAAAGCCAGGGCCATGCAGGGAACCAAGACAAAAAAAGCGGTATCGGGCGGAGTCTCCAGCATTCGTGGGACTCATCCGCGATGTGTGCTGTTTGAAAATGTTCACGTGATGGCCCGACACGTGGCACAAAACGTGGCGGCCGTGATTCGCGAGCGAAATTCGCTGGGGCAATCTGCCGTACTGGGATTGCCCGCCGGATCGACGCCGTTGAGCGTTTATCGCGAACTGATCCGGATGCACCAGGAAGACGATCTCGATTTTTCCCGCGTGATCACTTTTAACCTGGACGATTACTACGGAATTCCGCTGGGAAGCATGCAGAGCTATCGCCGCTGGATTCATGAACATTTCCTTTCGCACGTGAATGTGCCGGAGGAAAACATCAACATTCCCGACAGTGCGCTTCCGGTGAATGAAATTGAGGAATTCTGTCAGGATTACGAGGCGAAGATTCTGGCGGCCGGTGGACTGGACCTCGTTTTGCTGGGAATCGGCAGCAACGGGCACGTCGGCTTCAACGAACCGTTCAGCGCAGCCGACAGCCGCACTCGTTTGGTCCAGCTCGATCCGGTTTCGCGCCGGGCGGTCGCCAGCGATTTTTTTGGCATCGACAACGTACCGACCCAGGCAATCACGATGGGGCTGGGGACAATCTTGAACTCCCGCAAGATCCTGATGCTGGCCCTCGGCGAACACAAATCGCGGATCGTCAAGGAGATGGTCGAAGGGCCACCCGACAGGCGCGTGCCCGCTTCGTTTCTGAAAACCCATCCGGATGTCGTCGTGCTACTCGACGCGGCTGCCTCGAGTGAACTGACGGCGCGGCAAACGCCCTGGAAATTTGCCGACATCGCCTGGAATGAATTGCTGGTGCGGCGGGCCGTGTTGTGGTTGTGTGAACAAACGGGCAAGGCACTATTGAAACTGGGTGATGATGATTTTCGACAACACGGTTTGCATGGACTGCTGAAGGAAAAAGGCCGGGCCCAGACGATTTGCCACGAAGTATTTCGCTTGATGCAGCTGACGATCGAATATCATCCGGCCGGCAAGGAGCCCCGCAAGAAAATCATCTGCTTCAGCCCCCACCCCGACGACGACGTGATCAGCATGGGTGGCACGTTGATCCGGTTGAACGAAGACGGCCATGATGTCCACATCGCCTACATGACCAGTGGCAATATCGCTGTGTTCGACCACGACGCCCAGCGACTGGCGGACCTGGTTACGGAATACAACCGGATGTTTGATGTCGATCGCAAGCGGAGCGAAGAAGTCGAACAACTGGTGTCATCGTCCCTGAAGGGAAAACCGCCGGGCGAACCTGATGTCGATGAAGTTCGCAAGATAAAGGCCCTCATCCGCTGGAGCGAGGCCAAGGCCGGGGCGATCAAAGTCGGTTGCCGCGAAGAAAACTGCCACTTTCTGGATTTGCCGTTTTATCGCACCGGCACAATTGACAAACGACCCTGGGGCACTGCCGACGTGGCGATCATTGCCGAACTGATTCGCAGGATTCAGCCTGACCAGATTTATGTCGCCGGCGATCTGTCGGATCCGCACGGAACCCATCGCGTGTGTGCCGAGGCGGTTTTTCAAACGCTTGAGGAAATCAAGGCGAAATCCGGTTCACGCCCCGACGTACTCCTTTATCGAGGTGCCTGGCAGGAATACGCACTCCACGAGATCGAAGTCGCTGTTCCGCTCAGCCCCGATGATTTGCATCAAAAGAAGAAAGCGATCTTCATGCACGAGAGCCAGACAGATGAGGCCTTGTTTCCAGGCTCAGACCCCCGCGAGTTTTGGGAACGCGCGGTTGATCGCAACACGGGTACCGCTGAAAAATACAACCTCATCGGGTTGCCGGAATATTTCGCACTCGAAGCGTTTGTGCGGTGGAATGGCATGCCGATCTAAACCCACCGGCAAAACTTGCTGAAACAAGGGGTTAGAGTCACGGCCAATCCTAGTTATTCATCGCCCCGCCAATGCTGTTCGCCGTGTCAAACCACAACGCCTGCTGAACCTCACCGGTTTGCAGAACAGCTCCGATGCTTGCCAGAATAATGACAGCCAGCATCACCGCATATTCCACAGATGTAGGACCATCCTCGTTCACGAGGAAGTGGTGAATCCGGTTTTTGATTGTTTGATACATTTTCGCCTCGGTCGGTGTTCGCTATGTGAAAAGCTAGGATATGGCCGATCATGGCAAGTGATTTGAACTGCTTTCGATCGCTTAATGCTGAAATGGAAGCAGAACTGTAACGAAGTTAACGACTGTGCCGTCCAAAACCGCACGTTTGGGCCAGACGCGTAAACTGGATTTTCGCTGCCAAATGG